>CALFEA010000092.1 GCA_937950385.1 uncultured Altererythrobacter sp.
CAATATCGAAGAAATTGATGCCCGCTTCCAAGGCTTGGCGGATCATCGGGCGCGAGGCTTCTTCGCCCATGGCCCAGTCATGGCCGTCTGCCTCTGCATCGCCGAAGCTCATACAGCCAAGGCACAGGCGGGATACGGTGAGGCCGGTATTGCCGAACTTGGTATATTGCATTGCGGAGCCTCTCTTTTGATTGATCCATGCGCATTTAGCACGCGGCGCGAAACTTCCAACCATCAAGACCGCTGTGAGATCGCACTTGCGGATATAACAATATCTTTATATGCCTTCTCTCATGCCTATTGAAACAACCATGCGCGCGCTTGCAGATTCGACCCGCCTCAGGATCATGCGGCTGCTATCGGCTATGGAATTGGCCGTGGGTGAACTGGCGCAGGTTTTGGGGCAGAGCCAGCCGCGCGTATCGCGCCATGTGGGTATTTTGTGCGATGCGGGATTGGCGGAGCGTCGCCGCGAAGGAAGCTGGGTGTTCCTGCGCGCACCAGCTCCCTCTCACGAATGGGCGATTTTGAACGCCGCTGTGACCAGACTGCTGGATACTGCGGAGCGCGAAGATGCACAAATGGCGGCCCAATGCGCTGATGATCGCCGAAAATTAAATGCCGTGCGCGCAGCACGCGAAAATACGGCCGAAGATTACTTTGCCCGCCATGCCGAAGAATGGGATGATCTGAGCCGCAGACACAGTCCCGATGCACTGGTAGAGGATGCATTGCTCGAAACATTGGGCAGCGCGCCGCTTGGCCATGTGCTGGATATTGGCACGGGCACTGGCAGGATGGCGGAAATATTCGCGCCCCATGCAGCCCATGTCGTGGCGCTCGACAAAAGCCTTGAGATGTTGCGGATTGCTCGGGCGAAATTGCAAAACCTGCCCGCCGATGCGGCCGAATTGGTGCAGGGCGACTTTGCTGATCTGCCCTTTGGAGAGGGTCAGTTCGATACTGTGCTATTGCATCAGGTTCTGCATTTTGCGCTGGATCCGCAGCTTGCTTTGGCCGAGGCTGCGCGCGTCACCAAACCGGCAGGGCGCATTGCTATCGTCGATTTTGCCGCGCATGACCGCGAGGAATTGCGCGAACGCCACGCCCATACGCGGCTTGGTTTCGGCGACGAACAAATTTCGAAATTGCTTAAAAATTCCGGCTTTATTCCGGCGGCGCCCATTGCCTTTGAAGGAGAAGAACTGGTGGTCAAAATCTGGCTCGGGAAACGAGTGGGTGAGCGTGCTGACACAAACCCAGTGGCAAATAAGGAAGTTTCCGTATGACCACCCCCGCATTGGATCAGGCGAAAGAAGCGCGCACCGCGCATGACACACCTTTGTTCGCTGCACTGCCAGGCGACATTGATGTCAGCTTTGAATTCTTTCCTCCCAAAACCGAAAAAATGGCAGAGACATTGTGGGATAGCGTTGCGACGCTGGCGCCCTTTGATCCGCGCTTTGTATCGGTGACTTACGGTGCAGGCGGCACCACGCGCGAGCGTACGCATGAGCAGGTCGTGCGGATCAACAATGAAACCGGTATTCCCGCCGCCGCGCACCTCACTTGCGTTAATGCAACGCGCGAGGAAGTGGATGCGGTGGCGCGCCATTATTGGGAAAGCGGCGTGCGGCATATTGTTGCACTTCGCGGCGATGCGCCTGACGGTGACGGCACATACACGCCTCATCCTGGCGGCTATGCCAATGCCGTGGAACTGATCGCGGGCCTGAAGAAAATTGCTGATTTTGAAATTTCTTGCGCAGCCTATCCGGAGGTTCACCCCGACAGTCCTGATGCGCAAGCGGATCTCGACAATCTCAAGGCTAAGTTTGATGCAGGCGCTACTCGCGCCATCACGCAGTTCTTTTTTGAGCCGGAGTGTTTTTTCCGTTTCCGCGATAATGCGGCTGCTAGAGGAATTACAGGTGAGATTACGCCAGGTATTATGCCCGTACTAAGCTTTGCCGCAGTTCAGAAAATGTCTGGCCTATGCGGCACGGTGATCCCAGATTGGATGGCGGGATTGTTCGATGGTTTGGAAGATCATCCCAAAGCGCGCCAGCTGGTTTCCGCCACTATCGCGGCTGAATTGTCGCGCAGGCTATATGCTGGCGGGGTGCGTCAGTTTCATTTCTACACATTGAACCGCGCAGAGCTGAGCTATTCGATCTGCCATCTGCTGGGCCTGCGTCCCAAAGGCGATAAATCATGAATTCGCGCGAGAAACTTCAGACCGTCGCGGCCGAACGTGTGCTGATTTTTGATGGGGCGTTCGGCACGCAAATCCAAGACCGCAAGCTGACCGAGGAAGATTATGCTGGCGATCTGGGGCTGAAGGCCGATCAAAAGGGCAATAATGATATCCTTGCGCTTACCCGCCCTGATGTCCTTTCCGATATCACCCGCGCTTATTTGGATGCGGGATCAGATGTTATTTCCACCAATACATTCTCGGCCAATACGATCAGTCAGGCTGACTATGCCGCAGAAAGCCAAGTGGATGCGATCAATGTCGCCTCTGCCCAATTGGCACGCACATTAGCGGATGAATATGAAGCCAAAGATGGCCGCCCGCGCTTTGTGGCAGGCGCCATCGGCCCGACGAACAAAACCCTCTCGCTTAGCCCCGATGTCGAAGACCCCGGCTTCCGCGAGATTACTTTTGATGAGCTGACCGCGGTCTATCATCAGCAAGCAGCAGCATTGGTGAAGGGCGGAGCGGATTTCATTCTGATCGAGACGATTTTCGACACGCTCAATGCCAAGGCCGGTATCTTTGCCGTCAAACAGCTCGAAAGCGAACTGGGCCGAGATGTGCCGATCATGCTGTCGATGACGCTGACCGATTTGTCTGGCCGCAATTTGTCGGGCCACACGGTCGAGGCATTTTGGTGCGCAGTGCGCCATGCCAAGCCTGTAACTGTCGGCCTCAATTGCAGCTTTGGCGCAGATCAATTGCGCCCGCATGTGCAATTGCTGTCGGGTATCGCCGATACGTTGATCATGGCCTATCCCAATGCTGGCCTGCCCAATGAACTGGGTGAATATGACGAGATGCCTGACACAACGGCTGGTCTCGTCAAACAATGGGCTGATGCAGGCCAAGTCAATATCCTTGGCGGATGCTGCGGATCATCGCCCGCCCATATCGCTGCCATGGCAAAAGCCGTTCAGGGAGTCTCCCCGCGCTCCGTGCCTGTAGCCAGCCCTGATATGAAGCTCGCCGGCCTAGAACCCTTTACGATTGTTGCCTAAAATGAACCAGAAATCCTCTGCCCAATTCGTCAATATTGGCGAGCGTACAAATGTCACCGGCTCTGCCCGTTTCAAAAAGCTCATCATGGCGGATGATTATGCCGCCGCCGTAGAGGTGGCGCGCCAGCAGGTTGAAAATGGCGCGCAGGTGATCGACGTCAATATGGACGAAGGTTTGCTCGACGCAGAATATGCGATGACAACTTTCCTGAAATTGATTTCAGCAGAGCCGGATATCGCGCGCGTCCCGGTGATGGTCGATAGCTCCAAATGGAGCGTTATCGAGGCGGGTTTGAAATGCGTTTCGGGCAAGCCAATTGTGAACTCAATCTCTATGAAAGAGGGTGAGGAACAATTCTTAGAACAAGCGCGGCTGTGCATGGCATATGGCGCGGCGGTTGTGGTGATGGCATTCGATGAGACCGGGCAAGCGGACACAAAGGCGCGCAAGGTTGAGATATGTAAGCGCGCTTATGATTTGCTGATCGGTATCGGCTTTCCGGCAGAAGACATCATCTTCGATCCCAATGTCTTTGCCGTGGCCACCGGTATTGCGGAACACAATCGATATGGCCTCGATTTCATCGAAGCATGCAGCGAAATCAAAGCCGCATGCCCACGTGCCAAAACCAGCGGCGGGCTTTCCAATCTCTCCTTTAGCTTTCGCGGGAATGAGACTGTGCGCCGCGCGATGCATTCCGTATTCCTCTATCACGCAATTCCCGCTGGCCTTGATATGGCGATCGTCAATGCGGGACAGCTTGATGTTTATGACACGATTGATCCTGCGCTTCGGGATGCCTGCGAAGATGTAATTCTGATGCGCTCAAGGGACGGCGATAGTGAAGATGGCGATAGCGCCACCGAACGCCTGATTACGATGGCAGAGGGCTTTAAAGGCAAGTCGGTTGAGGACGAGAAAAAGGCAGCGGAATGGCGCGGCTGGCCGGTAGCCAAACGCCTTGAGCATGCGCTGGTCAAAGGCATTGATGCGCATGTCGTCGATGATACCGAAGAAATGCGCGCGGCGACTGAAGAGGCTGGCGGACGGCCTATTGAAGTTATCGAAGGCCCATTGATGGACGGCATGAATGTCGTTGGCGACTTGTTCGGCAGCGGCAAAATGTTCCTACCCCAAGTGGTGAAATCCGCCCGCGTGATGAAGAAGGCTGTGGCGCATCTCATTCCTTATATTGAGGCTGAAAAGGCGCTGCTTGGCGGGGCTGATGCGAAGGCCAAGGGCACGATAATAATGGCCACGGTGAAGGGTGATGTGCACGATATTGGCAAGAATATCGTCGGCGTCGTGCTGCAATGCAATGGCTATGAAGTTGTCGATATGGGCGTGATGGTGCCGTGGACCGACATCTTACAAGCGGCCAAGGATCACAATGCTGACATGATCGGGCTTTCGGGTTTGATCACGCCTTCTCTGGATGAGATGGTGACGGTGGCCGAAGAAATGCAGCGTGCCGAAATGACTATGCCGTTGCTGATTGGAGGCGCAACGACGAGCAAAGTGCACACTGCGCTGCGAATTGATCCGGCCTATGATGGCCCGGTTATCCATGTGCTGGATGCAAGCCGCGCAGTGGGTGTCGCCTCGAAGCTTTTGTCGGACACGCAGCGCGATGGCTTTGTCGAAGATACCGCGAGTGAATATCAAAAGACCCGCGATGCACGTGCAGGCAAAGGCCCCAAGGCTTTGCTCACTTTGGATGAAGCGCGGGCCAATTATTACGATGCCTTTCTGAGCGATAAGCCCGCGCCGCCTTTACAGCCTGGCGTCCATAAATTCGATGATTGGCCGCTAGAGGAATTGCGCGAGCTGTTTGATTGGACACCATTCTTCCGGGCTTGGGAGTTGCACGGCAACTATCCGGCGATCCTTGATGATGAAGTGGTGGGCGAGACGGCGCGCAATTTGAAAGCCGATGCCGATGCTATGCTCGATAAGATCATTGCAGAAAAATGGCTGACGGCGCGCGGGGTCGCAGGCTTTTGGCCATGCGCGCGTGATGGGGCTGATGATGTTGTCATCCACCGCGTGCGGCGCGAAGAACATGTGCGGCTGGCATTCCTTCGCCAACAGGTGAAGAAATCGCGTGACCGCGCCAATATGTGCTTGGCGGACTTCATCGATCCCAACGGTGATTGGATCGGCGGCTTTGCAGTTGGTATCCATGGGATCGAGCCGCATTTGGGGCGGTTTCAAGCGGATAAGGATGATTATTCCGACATCCTTTTGAAATCACTGGCTGACCGGTTCGCAGAAGCCTTTGCAGAGCGTTTGCACCAGCACACACGCACAGACCTATGGGGCTATGCACCCGGCGAGCAGCTGACGAATGCGGCTCTCATCAAGGAAGAATATCGCGGTATTCGCCCAGCGCCAGGCTATCCGGCATGCCCCGATCATAGCTTGAAGCCGATCCTGTTCGACCTGCTTGATGCAGAGGAAAACACCGGTATCACGCTGACCGAAAGCTATGCGATGTATCCCACAGCGGCGGTTTCGGGCTTTTATTTCGGCCATCCTGAGGCGGAATATTTCGGCGTGGCGCATATCGGGCGCGACCAATTGGAAGATTACGCCAGCAGGCGCGGTGTCGATCTATCCACGGCAGAACGCTGGCTACGTCCTAATCTCGATTGACGCTGGAAACAGAATCGCACAGACAAAATGCGTCGCTATGGAAGTGATTCTGTAGACATATCATCGGGAGAGTTCGCGCCGTATTTGCGGTGATGGACGCCGAAGGAGCAACCGCCCCGGAAACTCTCAGGCAAATGGACCGCTGATATGTAGGCACTCTGGAAAGCGTTCCGCGCCCTTGGGCTGAGAACCACCGAAGGGGAAGGCTCGCACAGGTTTCGTGCAGGCTAAGCTCTCAGGTTTCCCGACAGAGGGGGCAGTTGCAACCGTGCTTCATTTGCGGAGCGCGGACAGGCTGTCTTAAGGGATTTGTGATTTGAGCGACGACCACACACCAGATGACGATATGCCAGAAGGCGATATGCCGCTGGATCCGTTGCCGCTGGACGCTTGGCACCGCGCCAATGGCGCGCGCATGGTGCCGTTCGCGGGCTATGAAATGCCGATCCAATATTCAGGGACAAATGGCGGCATTGTGGCGGAGCACAATTGGACGCGCGATAGCGCCAGCCTGTTTGATGTGTCGCATATGGGCCAGCTTGGGTTGGTCGGGCCAGATGGCGATGTCGCCGCTGCCGCGCAGGCTTTAGAGGCATTGGTTCCTGGAGATATTTCGCAATTGAGCGAGGGGCGGATGCGCTATTCGCTGCTACTGAATGAAGCGGGCGGGGTACTGGATGATCTGATCATCACCAATACGGGCAAGTCGATCGCTATGGTCGTGAATGGCGCTGTGAAATGGGATGATATTGCTCATTTGCGCGAACATTTGGCAGATGAAATCACGCTCACCCATTATGCTGATAATGCCCTGCTTGCTCTGCAAGGGCCAAAGGCAGCAGATGTGCTTGAAGGCTTGGTTCCCGACGCGGGCGCGCTGATCTTTATGACTTCTGGTTTGTTCCAGTGGGGCGAAGCTGCGCTCTGGGTAAGCCGATCAGGATATACCGGCGAAGATGGGTTTGAAATCGCCATTCCCGCTCAGCATGTTGAGGCCTTCGCCAATGCATTGACCAGCGATGACCGCGTTAATCCCGCCGGGCTGGGCGCGCGTGACAGTCTGCGCCTTGAGGCCGGCCTGCCGCTATACGGACATGATTTGAGCGAGGACACCAATCCAGTTTCTGCTGGGCTGAAATTTGCTTTGTCCAAATCGCGCCGCGAAATGCCTGCAGACGGCTCTGCTTGGATGGGTCAAGAACCTGTCATGGCCGCGTTTGAAACAGGGCCAAGACAGCGCCGTATCGGGCTGTCGCTAGAAGGGCGCATGCCAGCGCGTGAAGGCGCGGAGGTTTTTGCTGGCGATGTTAAAGTCGGCACCGTTACATCGGGCGGTTTCTCGCCCACATTGGGCCAGCCGATCGCCATGGCCTATGTCGATGTGGAGCACGCCAAAAAGGGCACAGCCCTTGAAATTGAAGTGCGGGGCAAGCGCCTGCCTGCCGCCGTTACGTCTATGCCTTTTGTACCGCATAAATATTACCGAGGGAGCTAATTTCAATGCCACGCTATTTTACCGATGAACACGAATGGATCGACATTGAAGGCGATAGCGCCACGGTCGGCATTACCGATTACGCGCAAGAGCAATTGGGCGATATTGTCTTTGTTGAACTTCCCGACGTGGGCGCGGCTTTGGATAAAGGCGGCGATGCTGCTGTGGTTGAAAGCGTTAAGGCCGCGAGCGATGTCTACGCACCAATCACTGGCGAAGTGACCGAGGGCAATGGCGCGCTGGAAGATGAGCCTGCGCTGGTTAACACCTCGCCCGAGGAAGACGGCTGGTTCTTCCGCATGACCATTGGCGATACATCGGAGCTGGAAGGCCTGATGGATGACAAAGCGTATAAGGCTTTTATCGACGGTCTTTGATGATCTGCTGATCCGCACTTAAGCAAATACAACCCCTTTGAAGCGAGCGAAACCCATGCGCTACCTCCCACTAACTGACACTGATCGCGGCGATATGCTGGAGCGCGTTGGCGCATCATCAATCGATGATTTGTTTGTCGATGTGCCAGAGGCTGCGCGTCTCGACGGCCCTATTCGCGGCCTGCCGATGCATATGAGCGAGATGGCGGTTGAGCGGCATATGCGCGCACGGTCAAAGAAGAATTTGGCAGCAGCCGATGCGCCATTTTTTCTGGGGGCAGGCGCATACCGGCACCATGTGCCTGCTAGCGTGGACACGATCATTCAGCGCGGCGAGTTCCTGACTGCCTACACGCCGTACCAGCCTGAAATCGCGCAAGGCACGTTGCAAATGCTGTTTGAATTTCAAACGCAAGTGGCGCGATTGTATGGCTGCGCGGTGGCCAATGCATCGATGTATGATGGCTCGACGGCATGCTGGGAAGCAGTGGCAATGGCAGGGCGCGTGACCCGCAAAAGCCGTGCGGTTCTGTCGGGCGCTCTGCATCCGCATTACACTGAGGTCGTCAAAACTATGGCGCAGTTCACCGGCGATACAATTGCCGATAGCGCGCCCACCGTTCAGCCAGAGCCGGATGAGGCCGGGCTGATCGCTCGGATCGATGATCAAACATCCTGCGTTGTTGTTCAATATCCCGACATCCTAGGGCGCGTTTCTGATCTATCGAAGGTCGCGGAGGCGGCGCATGAAAAGGGTGCGTTACTGATCGCGGTCGTAACAGAACCCGTGGCCTTGGGCGCGATTGCATCGCCGGGTGAGCTGGGCGCAGATATCGTTGTCGGTGAGGGGCAATCCATTGGTGTCGGCTTGCAATTTGGCGGGCCATATCTTGGCCTATTTGCTGTGCGTGATAAGAAACATGTGCGGCAAATGCCTGGCCGCCTTTGCGGTGAGACGCAGGATGCAGAGGGCAAGCGCGGCTATGTGCTAACGCTGAGCACGCGTGAGCAGCATATCCGGCGCGAGAAAGCGACGTCGAACATTTGCACCAATTCGGGTCTCTGTGCGCTGGCGTTCACGGTCCATATGACCTTGCTTGGCGAGAAGGGTTTGCGCCAGCTTGCGATGGAGAACCACCGGCTCGCCTGCATTGCTGCAGACCGGCTGGCCAAAGTGCCCGGCGTAGAAGTTATCACGCGCAGCTTCTTCAACGAATTTGCCGTAAAATTGACCGGGGCAAAAGGGATTGGCGCGCGGCAGATTGTGCGTGATTTGGCTGATGAAGGCGTGCTTGCTGGCGTGTCATTGGCTCGGCTTTACCCGGGCCATCCTGAATTGGATGACGCATTGCTGATCGCCGTCACAGAAACCAGCACGGAAGACGATATCGCAGCCCTTGCACACGCTCTTCAGGAGAAACTGGCATGAACGCGCCCAATAAATCCGGTTGGAAACCAGCGATGACACCCGACAATGGCGCCTCAGCAGGTACTGGCACATTGACCGGCAATCGCGCACTCATGCTTGAGGAGCCTTTGCTGTTCGAGATTGGTCATGCCGAAACAACTGGCGTTGATCTGGAGCTTGTCGAGGCTGAATTGCCTAACCGCCTTGGCGGGATGGAGCGCAAAGGTTCTATTGGTTTGGTTGGCCTGACAGAGCCGGAAACGGTGCGCCATTACACCCGTCTCAGCCGCCAAAATTACGGCATCGATTTGGGCTTTTTCCCGCTGGGTTCATGCACGATGAAGCACAATCCGCGCCTCAATGAAAAAGTCGCGCGCATGCCCGGCTTTGCCGATGTGCATCCCATGGCACCCGCAAGCACTGCGCAAGGCGCGCTGCAGGTGGTCTATGAGCTGGGCGATTGGCTCAAGAAACTTACCGGAATGCCCGCTGTCGCGATGAGCCCTAAGGCGGGCGCGCATGGCGAGCTTTGCGGAATTCTGGCGATCCGTGCGGCCCTCACTGCGCGCGGCGATGCCCGCGAAGTCGTGCTTTGCCCAGAAAGCGCGCATGGCACCAATCCTGCCACCGCCGCTTTTGCCGGCTACCGTGTCGAGGACATCCCCGCGACCCCAGAAGGCCGCGTCGATGTGGATGCACTAAAGGCGCGCCTTGGCCCCGATGTGGCCGCTGTGATGATTACCAATCCCAACACTTGCGGTTTGTTTGAGCGCGACTTCAAAGTGATCGCCGATGCGGTCCATGAGGCAGGCGGTTTCGTCTATTGCGACGGGGCGAATTTCAACGCCATCGTTGGTAAGGTTCGTCCCGGCGACCTTGGCGTGGATGCAATGCATATCAATCTGCACAAGACCTTCTCCACCCCTCATGGAGGCGGCGGTCCGGGCAGTGGGCCAGTTGTTTTGTCAGAAGCGCTAGCGGCTTATGCGCCCCTGCCATTCGTGCGCAAAACCGGTGATCTGTATGAGCTGGTTGAAGAAGAGGATGCCGCAGCGGCGGAAACTTCCTTTGGCCGGATGACTGCGTTCCACGGGCAAATGGGCATGTTCACCCGTGCACTCACCTATATGCTGAGCCACGGTGCTGATGGTCTAAAACAGGTGAGCGAAGACGCCGTCCTCAATGCCAATTACATCCTGCGCAGTTTGGAAGATTTGCTGCATGCGCCCTATGCCGATAGCGGGCCTTGCATGCATGAGGCTTTGTTTGGCGATAAGGACTTTGGCAATGGGCTTACCACCCTCGATTTGGCCAAGGCTTTGATCGACGAGGGCTATCATCCCATGACCGTCTATTTCCCATTGGTGGTGCATGGCGCGATGCTGGTGGAGCCGACCGAAACCGAAAGCAAAGCAACCATCGATCAGTTCATTTCCGCCTTCCGCAGCGTTGCGCAGCGGGCGCTTGATGGGGATGAGAGCATGAAGCATGCGCCTTACTATGCCCCGCGCAGGCGGCTTGATGAAACGCAGGCTGCGCGCAAACCGGTGCTGGCGTGGGAAGGCGATAGAGAGACCTAACGCCAACCTCCGCTTGCAATTGGCGGCCAAAGCCGCTTTCATACTGCCAAACCAAAAGGTCGCTAGAATTTTAACCGACTGGCGCACTGCTTGTGCGCCTTGCGGTGCAATATGCGTTAGGGCGGGCATTTGGACAACAAACCAAGCAATAGATCTATGACGAGCGGACTGTTCCGGCGCGGCTGGCGCAATGTGCGCGAGGCGGGCACGCAGCGTTTGGTGGTCACCGGCGTATTGCTTTTGGCCGCGCTACTGATTGCGCGCTTTGCTTGGGCAATCCCATTCTTCAATGATGCGGAACGCGGGCTGTATGATGCGCGCGATTATTTTACGGCGGAAAAGGTGGAGAAAGATCAGCGTATTATGCTGGTGGTCTATGACGATGAAACACTGAGCGCGACTCGTCAGCGTTCACCACTCGATCGGCGCACTTTGATAGATGCGCTCAAAACGCTGGACCAGCTCGATGTGAAAGCCATCGGCATCGATATTCTGTTCGATCAGCCGCAGGAAGAAGATGCGGAACTGATCGAAACCTTGCGCGCGATGAAAACGCCGACAGCGGTCGCCTATCTCAATCTAGACATTAACCCCAATGATATCACGTTTAGGCAGCAGGAATATCTCGATGAATTCATCGCAGCGCTTGAGGGTAGTAATGCCTTTCCCGCCAGCGCGCGGCTAGACAAGGAGGGCGGTGTCACCCGTGTTTTTGCACCACTACCTGAAGGCAATGAACCGCCGCTGCTCAGCCGGGCCTTGCTGAATGCAGCAGGGGACGGGGCTAAAACGCTGCCAGCTTATGAAGGGGCGATTGATTTCCGGTTGTGCAAGCGCTGCGATGTCTCTGAGGAGGAGGATATTGCCGAGGATGAGATAAGCGAGGAGGGCGGCATTGAGCCGCTTTATGATAAGCTAGCGATATCACTGTTTTCAAGTCTTGAAATGGCCTCCATCGTGACTTCAGAGATCCCGATCGCAGGCAAATATGTTTTGATTGGCGTGGATGTGGTCGACTTTGACCGTGTACCCACGACCATGACGACATATGACAATAATCCTGTGGCGGGCCCCGGCGTTGCAGTGCATGCAGATAAAATGGCGCAAATGCTGGACGGGCGCGCGCTCAATCCGCTTGCTAGCTGGCAGATTTGGGTGCTCACAGCATTGATGATCATTATGGCGGTGCTGACCGGCCTGCTTGAATTCGTCGGCAATTGGCGGGTCTACCCCATCCTTGCCGCGCAAGCCGCCGCTCTGATCGCAGTGCCGGTGCTTTTGCATATGGGCGGCGTTGATACATACGGCCTGCCAGCAGTGGGCTGGGTCGCAGGTTGGGGCATTGCGTTTGCGGCTGTTACTTCTGCGGCACGGGCGTCAGGCGCAGTGCAGCGCAATTTTGCGCAAGGGGCTTTGGGTAAATATCTGCCACGCGAAATGGCGCAGGAAATCATCGATAAGCCCGATTTACTAGCGCTGCATGGCGAGAAGAAAGAGATTTATGTGATGTTCTCCGATCTGGAGGGCTTTACGAAAATGAGCCATGCAATCTCGCCGGAAATGGTCGCCAAATTGCTCAATCGCTATCTCGAAATGCTCAGCAATGTGGTGCTGGAGCATGGCGGAGTGATCGATAAATTCGTTGGCGATGCGGTCGTTGCATTCTGGGGCGCGCCGATTGCCAAGCCCGATGATGCCGACCGCGCAGCGCGGGCAGGTTTTGCGATTTGGGAAGCGGGCGAGGCATTTCGTGCAGAAGTTGCAGCGATGGACCCTGATTTGCCCAAGATCGGAAAGACCCGTGTTGGCATGCATTTTGGCGAAGCAGTTGTTGGCAATTTCGGCGGGGAAAGCCGGATTCAATACACAGCGCTAGGGGATTCGATGAATACAGCAGCGCGGCTGGAGGCAGCCAACAAGGCCCTGGATACTTCGGTCATGGCGAGCCGAGAATTTGCAGAGCGCACCACGCTTGATTGGTGGCGTCCGATGGGCAAGGTGGTGCTGCGCGGACGAGCAAGGCCGGTGGAATTGATGGAACCCGCGCCGAAATTTTCTGCGGAGGACAAGGCCGCGCTGAGCGAGGCGATGGCACTTGTATCGACGCGACGAAATGCAGCAATTGAGGCTGTTGAGGCCCTAATTGAGCGAAATTTGGCTGACAAAGGCCTACCCAATCTGTTAAATCGCATGAATAATTTAAATGAGGAGGATGCATATGTCCTTGGCTAAAACAATTAAAAGCAGCGTTGTAATTGCGCTTGGAGCGGGTGCATTTGCGCTCGCCGCGCCCGCTGCTGCAGGCACTGTGGTGAAATCTTCTGGCCCATCGGCCAAGGCGTTTCCGGTCGGAAAAAAACTGAAAGACACAGCGCGGATCACTTTGAAAGCTGGCGATACCGTCACAATTTTGAGCGCAGGCGGAACGCGCGTCTTGAAAGGCGCAGGGACTTACCGTGTCGGCGCAAGAGGCAAGTCAACCCGCCAGCGTTTTTCTAACCTCACTCGCAGCCGGACTCAGACCCGCGGCGGGGTCGCCCGCGGCGGTGAAGGCGAAGTGCTTTCGCCCAACCTCTGGTATGTCGATGTCAATAAGTCGGGCAAAATCTGCGTGACTGATTTGGCTAATGTCACCTTGTGGCGGCCCGAAGTGGAAGCGGATCAGACAATTGTTCTGGGTCGTCCGGGCACTGAATTTAAATATCACATTACATTTGATGGTCAGGCAAGCACGCGCCGCGTTGATAATGCGCGATTGGCATTGCAAGAAGGTGCGGAATATACCATCAATGGCGCTGGTGGGGAGACGCCAACGACGGTTAGTTTTGTTGTTGTTGAAGATGCACCTAACAATGCGGAGGCCATGGCCGACACTCTGATAGCTCAGGGTTGCACGGTGCAATTGGATCTCATGTCGCGCAAATTGGAGTCAGAGGCCCCGTAGGGGTTTCGCGCCTCCAATTGGGGCGCGATAGAAAAGAACGGGACGCCTCGGAGCGATAAGGCCAAAGGCCCGCGCTCCAGACAAGCAAATGCCCATGGGGGGCTAAGTATCTGGCTTAGTGAGCTGGAGGCTGGGAGGCACATGTTCGGTTCGGCGTTTTTTGGACGATCATATTTTGAGCAATTGTTGAGCGTAAGATGTCGCGGCTTTGTGGCCGCAGCTTTGCTTGTAATCCTTGCCGCGTTTAGCGCGGTAGGCGCAGCCCCTGCCAATGCGCAGGCCTCTGGTGCCCGCTATGAAGGCGTGGCGAGCTGTTCGGGATCAACTTGCCATGGCCGCGCAGAAGGCAATGGCGCGGTTGTTCGCCAAGATGAAATTGCAACTTGGCAGGAACCCTCGTCCCCCAGCGGTGCGCATAGCCGCGCCTATGCTGTATTGGGCAGTCCGCGCAGCCGCCAGATTGCCCGCAGCCTTGGGATAGGCGCGCCAGCATCGGCGCCAGCCTGCCTTGGGTGTCATTCCACCTATGTATCCCAAGCAGCGCGCGGCCCACGCTTCCAAACTTCTGACGGGATTGGCTGCGAGACATGCCACGGTCCTGCGCAAAACTGGCTGGCTGCGCATTATGCCGCGCCTGCAACCCATGCGGGCAATGTTGCCAATGGCCTAACTCCGCTGGAACGCCCGCAAACCCGCGCGAAAGTTTGTCTCGACTGCCACTATGGCTCTGAGAAGACTGGCCAGTTCGTCACGCACTCCATGATGGCCGCTGGGCACCCGCGCATCAGTTTTGAGCTTGATCTGTTTTCCGCACTTCAGCAGCATCATGATGAAGATGCCGACTATGTTCAGCGCAAGGGCCGCAGCGATAGTGTGCGGCTGTGGGCGGTTGGTCAGGCAGAAGCTGTGCGCCGCTCCACCAATCTCTACGCCAATCCCAAATTCGGGATGCGCGGGGCATTTCCAGAATTTTATTTCCTCGATTGCCATTCGTGCCACCGCACCATCACCGATGGACCGACGCGCAAGCTGACGTTTGAGACCAATTCAGGCCGTCCAATTCCCTTCGGCAATCCGCCCTATAATGATGAAAATATCATCATGCTGTCCGCCGTGGCAAAGGCGCTTGCACCCAGCCAGGCCAATAGTTTCATCACGGCCAGCCGCAATTTCCATGGAAGCATGGGCAAGGGGCGCGCTGCCAGCCAAAAGGCAGCAGTGAATTTGCGCAACCGCGCCGGCGCATTATCCGATGCATTGGCCGCACGCGGCTATAGCGGCAATGATGCCTTTACGGTGATTGCGACCATCGCTGGCCAAGCAACGCGGCCGCGCTTCACCGATTATGCGGGGTCCGTCCAAGCGGTGATGGCGGTCGATACTTTGCTCAATGCCTTGGTACGCGAAGGGCGCATTACCGTGGGCGCAGCGGCCAGTATTCGCGGCAATATCAACCGCGCCTATGCCGCTGTTGACGAGCCAAATTCCTACCGTCCTGCCCAATTCCGCAGCGCCTTGAGCGCAGCGGCAGGCGCGATTGGAAGGCTGAAATAATGCGCGTCCTTACACGCAATACTGTCGCAGCAATTAGCGCGCTTGCCCT
>CALFEA010000093.1 GCA_937950385.1 uncultured Altererythrobacter sp.
ATGATTTTCAGCTGCCGCCAGCGCCTACACCAACCAGCACGCCCACCGTCGAAGGGCCAGTTGATGATAGCGGGATTGTGCCTGTCGGGCCGCGAGCCGCGCCTACTCCGGCACCAACCCGCGCGCCAACGCCTGCCCCAACAAGCACACCGGCCACTACTTTGCCCTCGGTCTTAACGCCGACGCCCACGCCGACAGGCTCGCCTTCTCGCGGTCCATCAACATCGCAGCCCGTGGTGCAGCAAATTCCAACATCGAGAAGGCCGGGTGCTGAACCTTCTTCTCGGCCAGCCGCTCGGCCCTCTGCCGCAATTCCCGCAGCGCGGCGGACAACGCAGCCATTGCCCGAGCGCACGCTTGCCCCGCTGGACGAAAGCGATGCAGCGCCAAGCGATCCAAGCACTGCCACGGCCGATCCGGATGCAGCGCCAGCGGTGACTGCGCCTGATAGCCAAACAGGCACGCAGGCTGCGCCAATTCCTGACAGCACAGAGCAAGCCGCGACCAGCAGCACTGTGCCTGACTGGCTGATTTGGGCACTGGGAGGCGCAGCGGCGCTGCTTGCTCTATTGCTTGGCCTTGCATGGTGGCGGCGCAAGAAAAACTCAGCTCCAGCCGAATTAATGGCTGCACCGGTCAGCGATCCAATGACCGAGCCTGCTCATAGCCCAACCGCAATTGAACCTGCGGCAATAGAACCAGAGCATGTGCCGGAACATGCGTCAGAGGCGGTCATCACTTCTGCTACGGCAGCTGATCTCAAGCTGAATTTAGAAATTGAGCAGCTCTCACGCTCGATGATGATGATGACCTTGAAATGCCGGATTACTCTTGCCAATCGCTCCGACAAAGCCGCGCGCGAAATAGCGGTGTGCGCCGATTTGGTCAGCGCCAATCGCGGTCTGCCGGTAGAAGCGCAAGTTGCCACCGCCACCGCATTCCTGCCCGAAATTGGCGCCGCAGACCGGATCGGGCCGCACAAGACGCAATCCTTCCCTGCCACAATCACCTTGCCCATTCAGCAATTGGCAGCATTCAAACATGGCAATAGACCGATGTTCGTACCCCTGGTGCGCGTGCGGATGGATAAAAAGGATGAGGAGCCGGAATTTCATACCTTTGTTGTCGGCATCGCAGCTGATCCGTCACTAACCGCCAGCACCAAATTGCAACCTGTGCCGCTGGACGGAATTCCGGGCAGCTATGAAAATGTGCGCGCGCGACGCATTGATAATCCGGCATAGTGCAAGCCCCCTCGACGCGGGCCAAGCGGCGCGTTAGTTTGGGCGATATGGATAGTTTAGTCTCAACATCATGGCTCGCCAGCGAGCTCGGCTCACCTGATCTGGTCATCCTCGACGCCAGCCTGCATCTGCCCGCAGCCGCGCGCGATGCCGCAGCCGAATTTGCCGAAAGCCATATTCCCGGTGCGCGCTTTTTCGATCTGACGCAGCTGACCGATAAAACCTCTGATGTGCCAGCCGCCCATCCCCGGCCAGAGCAATTGGCGCAGGCTCTTGCAGCCCTCGGCGTCACGGCCAATTCCCGTATCGTGATTTACGATGACAGCATGGTAAAAACCGCCGCGCGCGCTTGGTTCCTGCTGCATGCCCATGGGATTGAAAACGCCGCTATCTTGGATGGAGGCATCGCCAAATGGCGCAGCGAAGGGCGCGCTGTGGAAAACGGTATGCCAGCGCCAGTTACAGCGGAACCGATGACGCTAACCGCGCCCACTCGCATTCGCTACAAAGCCGAAATGCTCGCCAATTTGGACAGCGGCGAAGCCCAAATATTGGACGCAAGAGATGCAGCCCGCTTTGCTGGTGAAGTCGCGGACGGCGGACATATTCCGGGCTCTTGCAACTTGCCTTTCCCAAAGCTGTTTAATGCAGATGGCACATATAAAGTACCCGTAGATTTAAGCACCGAACTGGAAGCCGCTGGCATCACAGCAGGCAAACCTGTCACCGCCACTTGCGGCAGCGGCGTTACCGCTTGTGTGCTATTGTTTGCCCTGCATCTGACAGGCCGCAGCGACACGGCGCTTTACGATGGCAGCTGGAGCGAATGGGGCAGCGATCCAGCCACGCCAAAGGGCGGGAAAAAAGCGTAAGCAGCGCCCATGGCAAAGGATAAGGCACCCAATGGAAACGGCACGCGTCTGGTCGAGGCTGGGCGCAAGGCAGAATGGACCGGCTCAGATGGCCAGCCGCGCGTGGTCAATCCGCCCGTCTGGCGCGCCAGCACGCATTTATACGCGAGCGAAGCAGAGCGGCTAGAAGTCCTCAAAGACAATTCAGACGGCACATTTTATTACGGTAGGCGCGGCGCTCCTACGCAATGGGCCTTGGCTGAAGCGCTCACCGAAATGGAGCCCGGCGCTGATGGCACAGTGCTCTACCCCAGCGGAACCGCCGCCATTGCCGCTTCGCTTATGACCGTGCTGCGGCCCGGCAATAGCGTGCTGATCTCAGACAATTCTTACGAGCCGACCCGCACCACCGGC
>CALFEA010000094.1 GCA_937950385.1 uncultured Altererythrobacter sp.
AGCGCGCATCGGCGGGGATCACGCTTTCAGATGTGACATCGCGACCGCCGCCCGGCAACCCTTCGCCAAGGTCTTCTGACAGAGTGTCTTGGACAAATGCGGTAAGGTCGAAGCCCGTAAGAGAAAAAGTCATGCGCTATCCATAAACGCACGAGCCGCCGCTGCAAGTGCACTCAGATGAAACGCGCCACCACATCGCGGTAACTGCGCGATACTTTAACCTCTGCGCCGGATTCCAGCACAAGGAAACACTCGCCATTGGTGTGCGGTTTAACTTGCCGAACTTGGTTGAGATTGACGATTGTAGAGCGGTGCACACGCTGAAAATCCTTAGGGTTCAAGCGGCGCTCCAGATCTTTCATCGTCTCGCGCAGGATCAGCGAATTATCGCCGGTGTAAATGCACATATAATCGCCCGCCGCCTCAATATGCTCAATTGAATCGACTTCGACGCGGAAGATTTGCCCGCGATCTTTCACATTAATCAGCTTTTCAAACCGGTCTGAGGATTCGCCATCATCATCGGAAAGCTCTTCTGCTTTGCCCGGTGCGATCTCTTCCAAAACACCTTTGAGTTTGTCGGCTTCCTCGGCGCTTTTGCGCTCCGCAATGCGCTCGCGCACGCGCTCCACTGTATCGGCGAGCTTGTCTTCATCCACCGGCTTCATCAGATAATTGACCGCATTGGCCTCGAAGGCGCGGATTGCATGCTCTTCAAAAGCTGTGACAAAAACAAACAGCGGCGGCTCAATTTCCATCACGCCTTTGACCACGCTAAATCCGTCAAAGCCCGGCATTTGAATGTCTAGGAAAACCAGATCGGGTTTTTCGGTTTTGATTTTGCGGATCGCCTCGCGGCCATTGAGGCAGGTGCCGATAATCTCGACATCTTCGAACGGCTCAAGGCGCAATTGCATGCCTTGAATGGCGAGTTTCTCATCATCGACGAGTAATGTGCGAATGGTCATGAAGGACTTTCCAATGGCAGTGGGGGTTGCTCAGAAGAGAGGGGGGATTGCTGGATGTTCGCCGGTTTAGGCGCCGGTTCCGCCTGCGCGGTTTTGGCCGCATTTGGAAGGGGTGCCGCGGCCTCTTGATCAGCGGTTTCATATGGGATTTCAATAAAGACGCTAAACCCTCCAGAAGGGTTAGATGTGGTCTCAAAACGGTGAGACGCGCCATAGGCCTGCGCCAGACGGTTGCGGATATTGGCCAGACCGACTCCGGTTGATGTCGCCGAAGTGGGATCCGCCACGCTCATCCCAGAAATCCGTTCAGCCGCCTCGGGCGAGGCGCCCGGTCCCGTATCCTCAACACCCACTTGCAAGCGCCCATTGTGCACCCGCGCCTCAACCGTGATGCGCGCGCCTTCTTCTTGCGGGCTGACCGCATATTTGATCGCATTTTCTACCAAGGGTTGCAAAAGCATTGAGGGAAGCTGCGCTTTCATTGCATCATCATCGATCTCAAAATGCGTGCGCAAACGCTCTTCGAAACGCATGCGTTCAATGTCGAGATAAAGCTGCAAAGTCTCCACCTCTTGCGCCAATGTCACTTGGCTCCCCGGCTCGGTCACAAGTGTATGGCGCAAGAATCCAGACAGGCGCGTTAGCATCGCATTGGCAGGCTCTGTCTGTTTCAGCAGCACCAATGTGCTGATCGAATTGAGCGTATTGAAAAGGAAATGCGGATTTAACTGATAGCGCAGCATCGCCAGATGCGCGCTGGTTGCTTGGGCTTGCAAACGCTCCAGCCGGTCGGCCTGTTCTTCCACCTGAAGGAAGTAGTTGATCGCATAATACAATGCGCTCCACCCGCCGAGAAGCGCCAGCGGCAGGAAGCTCAAGCCAATGAAACGCTGAGCAAAGGTGGTGTCGCGCACGCCGGAATTATACAGGCCCTGCACCCACGCATCGATCGAGACATGAAGCGCCACGGCCACCATCAGGGCCAGCATGGTCATGCTCCATGTAATCGACGGCTTGCGGTCGATCAGCTGCCGATAAATCACCGACAGCACCAGGCTGATCGAAAAGCCGGTGACGATGTTCACGAATATCACCAGCAGCAGATCAAGCGGCTGACCATTGGCCAAGGCCGATGTTGCGCGCAGCAGAAACAGCCCGCTCCAGCCCGCCAAATGCAGGTTCCAAAACGCCCGGTTCTTATTCGCAAAGAACGGCGTGGGACGAAACGGCAATACGGCCATAGACTAACACTTTAGACCAAAGCAGGCAGATTGCGCCAATTGTTTTGGTGGTTTTCCCCTTATGCGCTACACTGCTCGGCGTAAGAAGGGCCAGCAATAGGCCCCAAGGATAAAGCATACTACAGGAGAGAGCCGCATGAACGATATGAGCGACACACCTTCAGGCACGCCGCAGCGCGCAAAATTTGACGCGATGGAGCATGGCACCCAAGAAGATTGGGACATTATCGGCGGTGAATATCGCAGCTTTGCCAAAGGCGTCGCTGACCGCGTGCTGGATCATTTGCGCCTTTTGGACGGTGACTTTGGCGGCTTTCCCGTCGACCGTTTGGAGCATTCCTTGCAAACCGCCACCAGAGCCCACCGCGATGGCCGCGATGAACAATATGTCGTGATGGCTCTGCTGCATGATGTTGGCGACACGCTGGGTAGCTATAATCATCCCGATGTGGCAGCGGCGATTATCAAACCGTTTGTGTCAGAGGAAACGCATTGGATTTGCGAGCACCATGGCGCTTTCCAAGGCTATTATTACTTCCACTATGTAGGGATGGACAAAGACGCGCGCGAGAAATTCCGCGGGCACAAATATTTCGAAGCCTGCGCGCATTTCTGCGAGGCCTATGATCAAAACTCTTTTGATCCCAGCTATGACAGCAAGCCGCTGGAATTTTTTGAGCCCATGGTGCGCCGCGTTATGTCGAAACCGATCAATTCGGCTTATGCAAAGGCGATTGCTGAGTAGTTAGCGGCTAGCGGACCAGGTTTAGCCGCAAGCGCAGCTCAATCTCCCAAAGGCGCGATGTCGCGGCGAAAATGCTGCGACCAATCGGCTGTCCCGCTGGCGGATAAATAAGCTTGCACGATCTCTGCTTCAGCGGCCACAAATTCGGCGCGTTCATCCCAGCCATCATGGGTGCGGGCGCGGAAAATACCCTTTGAATGTTTTGGGCCCCAGCGCTCCATAAAGCGTACAGCTGCGCGCGGATCATAGCCGGCATTGGCAAGCAGCCAAGGCATCAGCCGATCCGCCTCACGCTCGGTGGCGCGGATAGCGCGCCGCCCGCGCCCTTTTGCATTGAGCCATTTGCGGTGCTCCAAAACATTATGCGCCAACTCATGCGCGACAACAGCGGCAAATTCATCCTCGGGATAAGCGAAACCTGGAAATTCTGCGCCAAATTGAACGCGCGCGCCATCGGCCAGCGCTTTCTTGCCGCCGCTTTTCAGCTCAAACCGCGTCGCGCATGCGGGCACACCATACAAGGTCACAGCCTGCCCGCCGCCCAAGGTTAGGGCTACCTCGCCATTTCCGGCGAGCGAGGCATCGACCAAGTCATGCACGCGTTTCAGCCGCCTCCAATCCAGCCGTTTTTTGGCGGGCCAATCATTTATCTTGGCACCGTCCACCGCGGTGATCTCAAGGTCGGGCACAATCTGATATGCATCCATCAGGCTATCTTGCGCAAAACCGCCCGCTGTCGCGACTGCAAAATCACCCTTTAGCCCTAAGGCTGTGCGCACATCATCGGGCCGCGAATATCCCGCCATATCAGTTAGAGTGAGCCCAATCGTCAGCGATGCATTGGCGCAATAAGGCGCATTGCCCCGCGCCAGCTTTAGCCCCACTTGCTGGAGAACTTGGTCTTTCATTTGAAAGGCTTGGTAGTCGGCAAGGGTTTCAGCGCGATTGTCGGCCTGCTTGGATACAGCAAAGACCGGCGCAGGCATTGCTGCGCTCAGCATCATGCCGGCAATCGCGGCCAGCTTCACAAACCCCAAGCCCTTCATCAGCTTTCAGCGCTGGCAATCGCCTTTTTGAGCTCTTCAAAGCCAACGGCCCCTTCAAAGGCGTTGTTCTTCGTTACCCAGCTCGGCGTGCCGCCAAAACCCAATTGCTGCGCCAGACTGCGCGTGCGCACCAATTCCAAATCCACCTCGGGCGAGGCTGCATCTGCCTCTGCTTGCGCCATATCAAGACCTGCTGCCTTTGCTGCGGCACGGGCGCTTTCAGCATTGGCCGGGCCCATTGCGAACATTTTTTCATGGAATTGCGAATATTTGCCTTGTTTCGCAGCGGCCAAAGCCATCCGTGCCGCAGGTTCGCTGCCATCAAAAATCGGCAATTCGCGCATCACAATTTTCAGCTCTGGATCATCGGCAATTAGCTTCACGACATCGGCATGGCTTTTCTGGCAAAAGCCGCAATTGTAATCGGAAAACTCAACCAGCACCTTGGAGCCATTGGGATTGCCCATAACAGCGCCGGGAAAGGCGCTCATCACTTCATCGGATACATCCGCCAGCCGTGCGCGCGCCTCATTGGATTGATAGGCCTCCGCCATTTCTGGCAGGATTTCCGGATTGTCCAAAAGATAGGTTTTGGTGCGCGCGTCCGCGAGGCCAGAATAGGACCAGATGCCTGCACCGATAAAGCCGAAAAGCAAAGCAAAGGCTGCATTCAAAATTGTGTTTTTCATGAAGATAGTCCTGTCAGCCAAACGGCTTTTGAGCAAGTGCGTGTTGGAGGCATGCCAGGCTAGCGGTCGCGGATGCGTTCCAATTCCGCGCGGGCCTGCATGGAAATATCCTGCGCCCTAATCCAATCGGGCGTGCCCTCTTCTAAGCCCGCCTCAGCAAATTGCGCGCTGCGCAAAGCCTCTGTGTAGCGCCGCGTCATGACTTGCTGTTCTGCGCTCGCCAGCCTTGCGCGCGGCAAATCGCCTTTCGCGGCATAAACCACGCCCAGCTGATACCATGCGAACGGATTGCGCCGATCACGCCCGACCGCTGTGCGCAAAACCCGTTCTGCCTCTGGGTGATTGGCTTCGTCTTCTGTCGCGATCAAAGCATGGCCGAAGATGGATGCGATCAATGGATTATTGCCGGATAGCTCGGTCGCTTGGCGCAGCGGGGTCAACGCCTCTGTTGGACGGCCAGATTCCAGCAAAACTTGGCCGCGCAATTCGAGGAAATAGGGGTCGTTAGGATCAAGCCCAATCAAGGCATCGGTTTCTGCCATCGCCTCGCTGATCAGAGCATTCTTGTGGAAAGCATAGGCGCGGGCATAGCGCGCCGGTACGCTGCCATCGGTGACAGGATATTTGTACAAGGTGCGTTTTGGCTCTGACAAATAGCCGTAAAGCTTGGCTTTCACGCGTTTGAACCGGCGCTCCAAATCGGGATCATCGGGATTGTCCCAAGCCGGATCGACAATATAGGCCTCGCGCAGCCGAGAAATCCGCTGCGAAGACAAAGGGTGCGTGCGGTTAAACTCGGTATCAGCGTCTTGGTTATAGCCATAACGCTGCGCTTGGCTTTGCAATTTGCCAAAGAACGCCAAGCTGCCGCGCCCTGAAATACCGGCGGTTGAAAGAAACTCAGCGCCCGCTGCATCAGCGGCGCTTTCTTGCACCCGGCTAAACGCAAGGAATTTGCCCAAGGCCGCGCGCTGGCCCGCCATCATCACACCCATTGCCGCATCACCCGCGCCGGCCAAAGCTGCGCCAAGACCCAATAGCATCGATAGGATTGAGATGTTGGATGCCGCCCCTGCACCCTCACTGTAACGCACAATATGCCCGCCCGTGATATGGCCCAGCTCATGCGCAATAACGCCTTGGACTTCATTGGCTGTATCAGCGGCATCAATCAGGCCGGAATGGATATAGACCACTTGTCCGCCTGCCACGAAAGCATTGATCGAGGGGTCATTGATAAGCACAATATCGACATTGCCCGGCGCAAGGCCCGCTGCCTCAACCAAAGGCGCGGCCATATCATTAAGCAGCGCTTCGGTTTCTGCATCGCGCAGCACCGATTGGGCCATGGCCGGTTGAATGGTCAGCACCAGCGCCGCAAGGGCGGTCATAAAATAAATCATTGTCCGCATCCGGCTAGCCTAACTCTATTTGCCCTGAACGGGAACTGAAGTTTGTGCCAATGGCGTCTCTTGGGGCATCTGCGCGGGTTTTTTGGCCGTGCCGCGCGCAAATTCTGCAATCAAATTGAGCACTTTGGGATCGCGGCGATAGGGACTGGCAAGCACCATTAATGGCCGCGCATGATCCATTTCTGCAAAGAATTCAGCATTTGCCTCGCCGCCTGCTTCAGTAATCGCCTCTGCCAAAACACGCGAATTGCGCGGCCGAACCGTCGTGTCCTTCTCCCCGTGAATGAAGAGCATTGGCGGCGCATCACCGCGCGCAAAATTAATGGGCTGCGTGCTTTCTGGGTCTGATGATGGACCAAAAGATGCCTTGGTCGAATCGCTATCGAAAGGATAAAAATCATAGGGGCCAGCAAGGCCGATTACACCCTTGATGCTATCCTGAGCCAGACCTGCGCGGCTCAGCCATTGCTGATCGAGCGCGGTCATAACGACATTATACGCTCCTGCAGAATGGCCCGCCAAAATGATCTGATCAGGATCGCCGCCATGCTTAGCGATATTGGCTTTGGTCCAAGCAATTGCGCTGGCTGTGTCCTCCAGCATCGCAGGGAAGACGGCATCTGGATGCATGCGGTACCCGGCAAGCACAATTACAAAACCCTCGGGAGCCAAGGCGCGGGCGATAAATCCATAATCATCGGGGTCGCCTGAATTCCAGCTTCCGCCGTGCGCAAAAATGATGACGGGGCGCGGCTTGGTATTGGAAGCTGCGGCATAAATACGGATCTTTTGCGCAGAAGCATCGCCAAATTGCGTGCTCGCTGTCAGCTCAACTCCGCGCGCGCCGCCGGTCACCCGGTCCGCTGTATCGAGCACTGCTGCGCCATTGCGCGCGATTGCATATTGCAGCGCCGCAAACGCCGCCAGCACCAGCACAGCCAAAATGCCAATAGTCCAAAGTGTCATTTTTCGCCTTTTGCTCATCACTATGCGCCCTGTTTCACTCTAAGCCCGCAAGCGCAAGCGCGCCCTGCGCATCATCGAAATGGTCGCCGGTCCAAAACGGTGTGCCGCTGGCATCCAATATCGCCCGCGTCCCGGCTTCATCAGGATTAATATCTGTGCCAGCACGGCGGATAAAAACTGCAGCAATGCGCGATGGATGCTCGGCTGCGATACTGCCAAAAGCTGACAAATCCCGCTGCGTATCATCGCCGACCAAGACAAACCGCATATCGGGAAAATCGCTCAGCAATCGCAGGATCGCGCCGAGCTTATGCGTCCCATGCCCTGCGCTGCCCAAAGTCTCGCGGCCAAACGACCAATCGCGCAACACCATCGGGCCAGA
>CALFEA010000095.1 GCA_937950385.1 uncultured Altererythrobacter sp.
GCTGTTTTTGGTCAGCTCAAACAGCGGACTTTATGAAAGTTCTGTTCTTGCTTGTGTCGCTATCGCGGTCATTCCAATGATTATTTGGGCGATGAAAAACAGCACGATATTCCCGCCCGATTGGCGTTCCAAAACATTCGCCATTGCATTGATCTTTGCCTGCCTGCTGATCCCTGTCGGCACAGAGGCACGCACTGGGCTGGTGTGTATTGCAGTGCTTGGCGCGATTATGTTCCGCCATGTAAAGCAAAAGGCACTGTTTGCTGCTGGCGGCTTGGTGCTGGGGCTTATTTCCTTACCGTTTCTGCCATCTAGTTTTTACGACCGCATGTCGACGATCACCAATTACCAATCGGACGAATCCGCCTCTACCCGTGTTGCGGTTTGGACGTGGACGATGGATTATGTGGCGGCCAACCCAATGGGCGGCGGCTTTGATGCGTTTAGAGGCAATTCCTTCACCTATACGCTGCCGGTTGAAGAGGAAAACGGCAACACCAGCGTGGTTAGTTATCAAGAAGTGACCGATGAAGGCCGCGCCTATCACTCCGCCTATTTCGAAGTGCTGGGCGAGCAAGGTTATATTGGTTTCATTATCTGGTCGCTGCTTCAGATCTCTGGATTGCTGCATATGCGGCGGATCATTCGCAAATGGCGCGATACTGAGGATGATGAGCACAAATGGAAAGCGCCGCTGGCTGCTGCCTTAATGAAGGCCCAAATCATCTATCTGGTGGGGGCCTTGTTTACCGGTATCGCTTATCAGCCATTTATGCTGGTTCTGTTGGCGATCCAGATTGGTCTCACGAGCCTTTTGAACAGAGAGGCGCAAGGCGAAGACGCTCCAAAGCGCGGTCAAGGTTCAAGCAGGCGCGCGGGCAAGCCTCTGGGCGCATCACGCGGTAAACGCGCGAAACCAGCTGCCGGTTGGCCGCAACCCAATGCGCCGCAATTGAACACAGATCAGCCTTGAACGGGTCTCCGAACGGTAAAGCGCCAGTTCTCCAACTTGATGCGTTAACCGGTCTTCGCGGCATCGCGGCGTGGTTGGTCGTGTTTTACCATATCCGCTTGAGCCTGACCGCGCTTTTGCCGAGCGATGCGATTGCATTTTTGGCCAAGGGCTATCTTGCGGTGGACCTATTTTTCATGCTGTCCGGCTTTGTCATGTGGCTGAATTACGGCGACCGCTTTGCGCAAAACGGCCTGCGCGAAACGCCAAGCTTTTTATGGAAACGCGTGGCCCGAATTTGGCCATTGCACGCGCTGATCCTGGTGGGGATGATAGGTTTTGTTGTCCTGCTTATCCTGACAAAACGCCCTTTGGATGATTATCCTTTGGGCGAATTGCCGCTGCATATCACACTGGTACAAAACTGGGGCTTTACAGATGCCCTCAGCTGGAACCATCCAGCCTGGTCAATCAGTACAGAGCTGGGAGCCTATCTGGTCTTTCCAATCATAGTCTGCGGTATCGCATGGAAGCGGTTGAGCGCACCCGTCTTGTTCGTCATTTTGGGAGCTGCTGTGGGCGGCGTCTATGCGTTTTTTGCGTTGAACGGCTACGATGAATTGGGCGATAATATCGCGCAAATGGGGCTGATGCGCTGTATAATTGAGTTTTTCATCGGCATCGTCCTAGCCAATATTTGGCAGCGTTTCGGGCAGGGTTTGTATGCCACATTGGCGTGGAGTTTGGCGGCCTGTATTGCGGTGCTGGTCGGTGCTTTTGCCAACGTGCCGGAAACAGCCTTTATGCCGATACTGATCGCCAGCATTTTGATGATCTTTGCCAGCACTGCAGGCAGGCTCGCTGCGGTCTTATCGGCCAAGCCGCTGCTATGGATGGGCGATATTAGTTATGCGACTTATCTGGTGCATTATTTCGCGTTTATTCTGTTCAAAATCGCCTTTGTCGGGCCTGATTTGCAACTAAGCTGGGTCCAGCTCGTAGCCTTTCTAATCGGCATTTTGGCGATCTCTGCGGCGCTATTTTATGGTTTTGAAAAGCCTGCTCAGCGCTGGATGAATATGCGCTCGCCATTCGGCAAAGCGGCTCCATTGCAATCGAGCCCAAGCGCCTAAGTTCGCATCCTCGATTCGCAAAACCGCCTCGCATCTCGGCCCGGCACCGATCAATTTCTTACTGCGCCGCACCCTTCTTATCGGCGGATGCGCCATGCCGTAGCGGCAGGTTGACGTTTACGGAAACTACATTGCGCTTATCGTCACGATGCTTCATGGAGTGAGTCAGAGAATTAACCTGCTGAAGGAGAGGCATATGACCACCCCACAAGAGATCGCTGCAAAAGTTGGCGAAAACATCGGTACCAGCGAATGGGTCGAAATGACTCAAGAAAAAATCAACATGTTCGCCGATGCCACTGGCGACCACCAGTTCATCCATATTGATGAAGAAGCCGCCAAAATGACGCCGTTCGGCGGCACGATTGCGCATGGCTTTATGACGCTGTCGATGATCCCATACCTGTCAGCCAATTCGGATATGCCGAAGATGGAAGGCGTGAAAATGGGCGTGAATTATGGCGGCAACAAAACCCGCTTTATCGCACCAGTACGCGCCGGAAAGCGCATTCGCGGCCATTGGAAGCTGACTGAAATGGTCGAAAAGCGTCCCGGTCAATGGCAGCAAACCTGCGAGATTACACTTGAGATCGAAGGCGAAGACAAGCCTGCGCTGATCTGCGAGTGGATCACGCAATTCTTCGTTTGATCGCCACTTAAAAGGTTTTCTCCTCCCCGGGGGACCACAGATTTTTACTCTACACAAAGGAGCTCGCCATGCGCGACGCAGTCATCGTTTCCACCGCTCGGACCCCTATCGGCCGTGCATATAAAGGCGCTTTCAACGCCACACCTGGCGCCACATTGGGCGCATTGTCACTTGCCCCCGCTGTTGAGCGGGCCGGCATTGAAGGCGCTGAGATTGACGATGTGGTCTGGGGCGCGGTTCTTACCCAAGGCACCCAAGCGGGCAATATCGGCCGCAATGCTGCCTTGCGCGCAGGCCTGCCTATTTCTGTGTCTGCACAAACGATTGACCGTCAATGTTCATCAGGCCTGATGGCTATTTCTACAGCTGCCAAGCAGATCATCGTCGACAATATGGATATTGTTGCAGCAGGCGGTCAGGACAGCATTTCTATGGTTCAAACGCCGGAAATGCGCGTTGCGGCGGATCCATCGCTCATCGCCATGCACAAAGACGTTTACATGCCGATGCTTAGCACCGCTGAAACAGTGGCTTCGCGTTACGGCATCAGCCGCGATGCGATGGACGAATATGCGCTGGAATCGCAAATGCGTACGGCGGCTGGTCAAGAAGCGGGCAAGTTTGACGACGAAATCGTGCCGGTCACCACCACTATGATGGTGAAAGACAAGGAAAGCGGTGAAGTATCGCAAGTCGAGACCACTTTGACCAAGGATGAAGGCAATCGCCCTTCGACCACATTGGAAGGCCTGCAAAGCCTAAAGCCTGTGATGGGCCCGGATGCAGTCATTACCGCTGGTAACGCATCGCAATTGTCCGATGGTTCATCGGCATCCGTTCTGATGGAAGCGAAGCTGGCTGAGCAAAAAGGCCTCACCCCGCTTGGCCGTTATGTCGGTATGGCTGTGGCTGGAACCGAGCCTGACGAAATGGGCATTGGCCCCGTTTACGCGATCCCGAAATTGCTCAAGCAAACCGGCGTGAAAATGGACGATATTGGCCTTTGGGAGTTGAACGAAGCTTTCGCTGTGCAGGTTCTGTATTGCCGCGATCAGCTCGGCATTGATAATTCCATTCTCAACGTCAATGGCGGCTCAATCTCCATCGGCCACCCATATGGCATGACCGGCGCTCGCTGCGTTGGCCACGCATTGATCGAAGGCAAACGTCGCGGCGCGAAATATGTCGTTGTGACCATGTGTGTAGGCGGCGGCATGGGTGCTGCTGGCATGTTCGAAGTACTCTAAGACATGAGCCCCTCTTAACATGAGACTGCGCCGCCCGCGTATTGAGCCGCTTCACATGGAGCAGCTCGACGCAGCGCAGCGCGAGGCGCTTGCCCCCTTTGCCGACCCCAATAATAAGGTCGGCGGGGGGCGAGTGCTCAATATTTTCCGCACATTGGCCCATTCGCCCAAGGCGCTGACCGCCTTTATCGGTTGGGGCAATTACATCATGTCGCGGCGCAATTCTCTGAATGAGCGCGAGCGTGAGATGGTGATTTTACGCACTGGCTGGCTGTGCAAATCGGGTTATGAATTTGCTCAGCATACGCGCATTGGCAAAGCCTGCGGGCTGAGCGAAGCGGATATTGCCCGTATCAAACTGGGCGCAGATGCCGATGGTTGGAGCGAGCGCGAAGCGGCCATGCTGCGCGCAACTGACGAGCTGGTGGCGAACCACCATGTCAGCCAAAGCGCTTGGGATGCGCTGGATGATCTGGGCGATCGCGGCCGGATGGATCTGGTGATGACCGTGGGGCAATACACGCAGGTTTCGATGATCCTCAATTCCTTTGGCATTCAGCTTGAAGATGGCGATGAGGCCGACCCTGATCTTTACGCAGACTAGGCGCAGTCAGCTCTAAACCTTGAAATCTGGCGCTTTTCAGCCCATTTTAGGGGCTGAGGGGAATATTTATGGGCATTATGGAGATCATTGGCATCGCCGGCAGCGTCAGCCTTTTGTCGGGTTGGCGGCTGTATCTATGCGTCTTTGCAACCGGTCTTGCGATGCGGTTTGAGGCCATTCCCATTCCCGAACATCTCGCCAGCCTGTCCGTACTCGCCAACCCTTGGGTTATGGGGATCGCGGCGGTTGGAGCATTGGCAGAGTTCTTCGCCGATAAGGTTATGTGGCTCGATAGCATTTGGGACACGGTGCATACTTTGGTGCGGCCTGTGGGCGGCGCATTGCTGGCGCTGGCCATCGTCGATCCGTCTGACCCCACCATGCAGATCATCGCGTTCCTGCTGGGCGGCGGGGCGAGCTTTGCCGCTCATGCAGGCAAGGCAGGCGCGCGCGGCGTAGTCAACACCTCGCCAGAGCCGGTCAGCAATGTGATGGTGTCCACAGCAGAGGATGTCGCGACCGCCGGGCTGCTTTACACCACCTATGAATATCCATGGGTGGCAGGCGGCATTGCGCTGGCGTTGTTTGCGTTTGTCGCAGGCCTACTGCTGATGGCGCGGCGGATGATTAAGAAGCTGGTTGGGGCTGTGCGGGGTGGTGGGGAAGAGCCGCCGGTTGGCTAAGGTTGTTTTTTGATTGCCGCTTCATCAATTGCCTTTTGCAGTCCTTCATCTGTCGCAGGAATCTTTGCATCGGGGACGCCCGCACTTTTTAAGTAAGCACGGATATCAGAAAGCTGTGGG
>CALFEA010000096.1 GCA_937950385.1 uncultured Altererythrobacter sp.
TGCATTGGTTGTGGGATCAGGCTCGCAGCCAGCGTGCACGGTTTGCGTTTCTGGGCGGTAATCTGTCATCACGAATTCCTCATCACATATGTCTTTAATTGGGGAGCATAATAGGCCGAGCCGCGCCGGTCACCCTCTCCATTTAGGAGAGTTTCCATCGCGGCTGAAAGCATCGCTTGATTGGCTCGCGTCAGATTGCCGAGCGGCTCGACATAAATGCCGATGGTGAACAGGACCGCGCCGGTTTGTGGCAGCTTGCGCAGGGTCTGACGCTCAGACCGCACAAAGAGCGTTTCGCCTGCATTTTGAGGCGTGACATGGGCGAAAGCTTGCTCTGGCGGTGCGCCTATCCAGCGCATGTCAGCCGTATGCGATATGAACCAATTGGCACGGCCATAGATTGCGCCGGTTTTGAGCTTAGCCATGAAGTTATCGACGCCGCTGGCGAGCTGTTCTTCGTAGCCCGCGATGGGTTCATGCAGAGCGCGAAGGGGCTTACCAATTTTGTCAGCAGGCAACCAATCGCTTGGCCAAGCGACCGCTGCCCCTAGGAGCTTGTAGGGCCCAGTTTCGGCAGACCGCGTAAGCAGGCACATATCCTCATGATGGGCGGCGGCGGCTTCGGGCAGCGCGCCGTCAATGCCGAGCATAGCAGCGAGTTCTCTTCCGGCGGCATCCCCTTCCGCTGTGAGTTGGATGCCCTGCGGATACGCCGCAAAACCCTCGCGCCGAGCGGCAAGGTCGGGGGTTGGGTCGAGCCAAGTGTCTTCGGATAGTTTGCTCAGCCCCATTTTGAGCTGCCCTCCCCCGCGCGCCTTTGGAAGGAGGTCATTGACTGAGAAACCGAGGGTCAACGTGAATTGCGCCATTTTAAAAACACAATCAATCCAACGCCAGCAGCAACGGAAAGAATGGGCAAGCCCGGAAACAGTAGAAATTTATCGATGCCTTCATTCTCGCATCCACCACCATCAGCCGCAGTGACGCAGTGACCCAGTGCAGCGACAGCAAACCCCCAGATTGAGAATACGAGACAAACAACGGCAAATAGTGCGCAACCAGACTTCTGTGCAAAGGTAAGCCCTCGTTTGTCGCTGGAATTCACTCGGCAGCCTCATCCAGTCCTTCGCCCAAAGGCGGCATATTGTGCCCGAGCAGCGTCAAAATATCCGCGGCACATTCCACCACATTGGAGCCGGGACCATAGATGCCTGCTACGCCCGCATCGCGCAGGAAGTCGTAATCTTGCGGCGGGATGACGCCGCCTGCGGTCACTTTGATATCGGGTCGGCCTGCGTCTTTCAAAAGGCTGATAAGTTCAGGGATCAGCGTCTTGTGACCTGCGGCAAGCGAGCTTGCACCGATCAAATCCACATCCGCCTCCAATGCCATGGCGAGCGTTTCTTGCGGGGTTTGGAACAGCGGGCCGGAGATGACTTCAAAGCCCATGTCAGAGAACGCCGAAGCGATTACATTTGCGCCGCGATCATGCCCGTCTTGGCCCATTTTCGCGACCATAATGCGCGGCTTTCTGTCCAGGCGCCGCGCGACTGCGGCAACACCGTCAGTCACTTGCGCCCAGCGTTTGTCGAATTCATAGGCGCTGGCATAGACGCCGCTGACCGGCTTTGGCGTCGCATCATGACGGCCGAATACTTCCTCCATCGCGGAGGAAATCTCGCCCAAGGTCGCATCATGGCGCGCCGCAGCGACGGCCAATTCCAGCACATTGCCTTCCCCGTTTGAGCCCTCCGTCAAGGCCTTCAATGCCGCCTGACACGCTGCCTCATCGCGGCCAGCGCGCACTTGTTTGAGGCGCGCAATTTGCCCGGTACGCACCGCTTGGTTGTCAATGTCGAGCGTATCAATCTGCGCTTCTTCGGCCAGCTGATATTTGTTGACACCAACAATCACTGTCTCGCCCATATCGACGCTGGTTTGCTTTTGCGCAGCAGCGGTTTCAATCGCAGCCTTGGGCTTGCCGGTCGCCACATAGGTGGTCATCCCGCCAGCAGCATCGACATCAGCCATCAGGGCTTCTGCTTCCTCGACTAATTTCGCGGTCAAAGCCTCAATATAATAGCTGCCGCCGAGCGGATCGACGACATCAGTGATGCCGCTTTCCTCTTGCAGAACCAGCTGGGTGTTGCGGGCAATACGCGCGGAAAAATCCGTCGGCAAGGCAATCGCCTCATCCAAAGCATTGGTGTGCAAGCTTTGCGTGCCTCCCAATGTCGCCGCCATCGCTTCGACGGTGGTGCGGATCACATTGTTGTAGGGGTCTTGCTCTTGCAGACTGACACCCGACGTCTGGCAGTGCGTGCGCAGCATTTTGGAGCGTTCAGACTGTGCGCCCAAATCGTCCATAACCTTATACCAAAGCGTGCGCGCAGCGCGCAATTTGGCGATCTCCATGAAGAAGTTCATGCCTATGCCGAAGAAGAAGGACAGACGGCCTGCAAAGGCGTCAATATCCAGGCCCGTTGCCATGGCGCGCTTCGCATATTCCTTGCCATCCGCGATGGTGAAGGCGAGCTCCTGCACCGCAGTCGCACCCGCCTCGTGCATGTGATAGCCGCTGATCGAAATGCTGTTGAATTTAGGCATATTGGCCGAGGTGTATCCGATAATATCCGACACAATCCGCATGCTCGGCTCAGGCGGGTAGATGTATGTGTTGCGAACCATGAATTCTTTGAGGATATCGTTTTGGATCGTGCCTGATAGCTTTTCAGCTGGCACGCCCTGACGCTCGCCTGCAACGATATAGAACGCGAGGATCGGGATCACCGCGCCGTTCATCGTCATAGAGACTGACATCGTGTCGAGCGGGATCTGGTCGAACAGTACTTCCATATCGGCGACCGTATCGATTGCCACGCCTGCCTTGCCGACATCGCCGACGACACGCGGATGGTCGCTGTCATAACCGCGATGAGTGGCCAGATCGAAAGCGACCGACAGTCCCTTTTGCCCAGCGGCCAGATTGCGGCGGTAAAAGGCGTTGGATTCCTCAGCGGTTGAAAAGCCCGCATATTGCCGGATCGTCCACGGACGCCCCGCATACATGCTGGCCTTTACCCCGCGCGTAAACGGCGCAAATCCCGGCAATCCGGGGTCATGGCTGTCGGCCTCAGTGTAAAGCGGCTTAATATCGAAGCCTTCCGGCATGCTGCGCGTTAAATCGCGGCCTTTGGACTCCTTGTCCGCCAGTGCTTTCCAGTCTTCGATATTTGCCATTTTACTTGCCCTTAAACTCCGCTTTGCGCTTCTGGAGGAAAGCCATGCCGCCCTCTTTCGCATCATCGCTTGCGCCCGCCAATCGCTGCCCCTCGGCCTCGGCCAGAACGACTTGCTGCACCGTGCTATCCATTGCGAGCGCAATATTGCGCTTCATTGTTTTGATAGCCAACGTTGGCCCATTGGCGAGCTTGTCGGCCAAGCTGCGCGCTTCATCCATCAAGCTATCGGCTGCAACCGCCTTGTAAATAAGGCCCCAATCCTCTGCCTGCGCCGCGCCAATTTTCTCGCCCAGCATCATCATCCGGGTTGCGCGCGCACGGCCAATGGCGCGGGCCAGCAGCCATGTTGAGCCGCCATCGGGAATAAGTCCGATATTGACGAAGGCTTGCAGGAAATAGGCTTTGTCGCTCGCAATGGTGAAATCCGCTGCAAGCGCCAGTGAACAGCCAACGCCTGCCGCCGGGCCATTGACTGCGCAAATGACGGGCACATCGGCGCGCATCACTTGGTTGATCATCGGGTTGTAGTGGTTTTGCAGCGCCTTGTGGCTACCGCCTTTGGAGGCAAATGCATTCGCCTCGCCGCGTGAAGCCAGATCGGCACCGGAACAAAATCCCTTACCCTCGCCCGTAATCAGTACCGCGCGCGTATCGCCGAGGTCATAAAATGCCTCGCCAATTTCATCCGCCATTTGCGGCGCCATCGCGTTCAGCCGGTCAGGCCGGTTCAGCGTGATCGTGGTCAGCGGGCCGTTTGTTTCAACGCGGATTGCTTCATAGTTCATTAGTGATCGCCTTTCGGTGTTTCCATAATCTCGGTAAGCATGCCCTGCATGTCTTTGGGATGGACGAAAAAGATAGGCGTGCCATGCGCGCCCGGGATTGTGGGCCCAAGAATGCGTTTGCCCTTGCCCTCAAACCAGCTGCGCGCCTTACCGATATCCTCCACTTCGAAACAGACATGATGCTGTCCGCCCAAGGGGTTTTTGGCAAGGAATGCGCTGATTGCGGTTTCGCCCGGTTTGAGCTCTTCGATGAGCTCGATTTGCGTGCCATTCATGCCGCTATGGGTCGGCGTATCAACAAATACGACTTTCAGCCCGCGATCTTCGAGGATGATCGTGTCACTGATCGAGGTCGCGCCCATTGTATCGCGGTAATGCGCGATGCTGTCCGCGATGGAAGGCGTTGCGACGCCTACGTGATTTAATCGTCCGAGTTTCATATCATTCTCACATATTCGTCTTGCTGAACTTGTTTCAGCATAACCATTCAACAGTGTGGCTCGTTTCGCGGCTTGTTATCCTGAAACAAGTTCAGGATGACGGTGAACTCGAATTCGTTTCATTGCTGCACCAGTTTTGCCACAAGTAGACCAAGTCCGATTACCGCCATCAAACTGTAAATAGCTACACAGAAAGCAAACTCCGAAGGGCTTTCGTTTCGTGGAACAAATGCGACCTCCCGCAACAAATTTGTCTTGAAATAAGTTCCGGTAATAAAATGATGCACAGCCAGCCCGCCAAATATCGCGACAAAAAGCCCCACTTCCCAAAGCTCAAAGCTCATGAAATTCTCCTAAAGTGGAATATTGTCATGCTTCTTCCACGGGTTCTCCAACTGCTTATTACGCAACTTCCGAAGGCCCAGAGCGATCCGTTTCCGAGTGTTATGCGGGTAGATCACATCGTCGATATAACCGCGCTGCGCCGCTATGAATGGGTTGGCGAAGCGGTCTTCATATTCCTTCGTCTTCTCCGCAATCTTCTCCGGATCACCAGCATCCTTGCGGAAAATAATTTCCACCGCCCCTTTTGCGCCCATCACCGCAATTTCAGCCGTTGGCCATGCGTAGTTTAGGTCTCCGCGCAAGTGCTTTGACGCCATGACGTCATAGGCCCCGCCGTAAGCTTTGCGGGTGATGATGGTAATTTTGGGCACGGTCGCCTCGGCATAGGCGAACAGCAATTTCGCGCCGTGTTTGATGATGCCATTATGCTCTTGATCAGTTCCGGGCAGGAAACCGGGAACATCGACCAGAGTGATGATTGGAATCTCAAACGCATCGCAGAAGCGCACAAAACGCGCGGCTTTTTTGGACGCATTGATGTCAAGCACGCCCGCCATTGCCATGGGCTGGTTTGCGACCACACCCACGGTGCGGCCTTCGACACGGCCAAATCCGCACAAGATATTGGTGGCATGGGCCGGTTGAACTTCGAAAAACTCGCCCTCATCCAGCACCTTGCGGATGACTTCGTGCATGTCATAGGGCTGGTTCGCATTGTCGGGGATCAACGTGTCGAGGCTCATCTCTGCCCGATCGAACGGATCATTCGTGGGCAGCTCCGGCACGTCCTCGCGGTTGGACAGCGGCAGGTAGTTGAAGAACTCGCGCGTGGCGAGCAGCGCTTCCATATCATTTTCAAATGCATTGTCCGCAACGCTGGTCTTGGTTGTATGCGTGACCGCGCCGCCCAATTCCTCCTGCGTCACTTCCTCATTGGTCACCGTTTTGACCACATCAGGGCCAGTGACGAACATATAAGAGCTGTCCTTCACCATAAAGATGAAGTCGGTCATGGCGGGGGAATAGACCGCCCCACCCGCGCATGGTCCCATAATCAAGCTGATCTGCGGGACAACACCGCTGGCCAGCACATTGCGCTGGAATACGTCCGCATATCCGCCAAGTGATGCGACGCCCTCTTGAATGCGCGCACCGCCGCTGTCGTTGAGGCCTATCACTGGCGCTCCGACCTTCATGGCTGTCTCTAACACTTTGCAGATTTTCTCTGCGTGGCGTTTGGACAATGACCCGCCGAAGACGGTGAAATCTTGGGAATAGACGTAGCAGAGGCGGCCATTGATTGTGCCGCTGCCGGTGACCACGCCGTCGCCGGGGAATTTCTGATCCGCCATACCAAAGTCGACGCAATCATGTTCGACGTATGTATCAAGCTCTTCAAAAGATTCCGCATCCAGCAACACATCGAGCCGTTCACGCGCGGTCAGCTTGCCTTTGGCGTGCTGGCTATCGATGCGTTTTTGTCCGCCGCCCATTTGGGCAGCTTCACGGCGACGTTCTAATTCAGCGATATTGGCGGACATTGATTTCCCTCAAAAGCAGATGAACTGCACATAGTTATACAGGTGGCCTAGCGATTGGCGCAGCCCAGCGTCAAGATAGTGCTGCCTTAGCCGTGCATAGGATTTCGCAAAGCTATCAATTTATGGCTTAAGTACTCCATGCGCGACGAGACTACGTGCCGTATCCTCCAATGATTGCTCTGCGGTGATATAAGTCAGGCCAAGCGTCTGCGCGGTGTGCGTGCCTTCAACATCACGGGTTTTGCCGAGCTCTGACTTCAGCGTATTCATCTCAGCCACGAAAGGCGCGAGCAGTTTGACAAGGAAATCGGGCATGTTCCGCTTGGGGGCTTTGGCCGCATATTCAGGCACGCTTTCTCGCAGAGACGCCGCCATTTCGCGCAGCCACATATATTTCTGCTGCATCGGGAAACGGCCATCGCGCACTGTGTCATCCGGTGCCAAGAGCGCGGCGACATGAGCAGCGGCCACATCGCGCACATCAATCACGCCAACGCCCATGTTCGGCGTGAGCGGTATTGTGCCATCGAGCAGCTTCTTCACTACCTCAACTGAGGTAGAGAGATCATCACCCGCAATCGGGCCAAACACAGCAACTGGATTGATCGAACAGAACACCATATCGGGCGCATTGACGGCGACCCATTTGCGCGCTTCGGCCTCTGCCACCGTCTTGGATTTGGCATAAGGCGCGACCGGCAATCCATCCAGCGGCGTCCAATCATCCTTGGTAAAATGGGTTTTTTCCACCGGCTGCCCATAGGCAATTGCGGCGGCTGAACTGGTCAAAACCACGCGCTTTATTCCGGCAGCATGCGCGAACTTTACCGCGCGCAAAGCACCTTCACGCGCGGGCACAATCAGCTCATCTTCATGCTTGGGAACGGCCAGCGGGAACGGCGACGCTATATGCGCAACCGCGTCGCAACCGGCACACGCTTCTTCCCAGCCAGCATCATTTTCGAGATCCGCTTGGAAGACTTTAAGGCGTCCATCATTGTTCGCACCTGCATCCGGCCAACGCGCACGCAAGCGGGCTTCGGATTTGGCGATATTGCGCACCGTTGTGTGCACGGTTTTGCCCTGCCCTAGCAGCAGATCAATAACTTCACCGCCAATATAACCCGTACCGCCGGTCACCAGAATTGTATTCGCCATCCTGCTCTCCCTCTTAGCTAAGGGCGCTATCGCGGCGGGCGGAGGGGCGCAACTCTATTTAAGCAGCACCAATTCTTCAGCCATAGTTGGATGGATCGCAGTGGTCGCATCGAAGTCGGCCTTGGTCAAGCCAGCTTTAATAGCCACAGCTGCCGCTTGAATGATCTCCGCGCTTTCAGGGCCGATCATATGGAGACCCAGAACTTGGCCCGATTTGCCCTCTGTAATCATTTTGTAGAAGCCGCGCTCGGCGCGATCTGAAAAGATGTTCTTCATCGGGCGGAAGTCAGAGGTGTAGATGGCAATTTCGGTGCATTGATCGCGCGCTTCTTTCTCGGTCAGGCCAACCGAGGCAATTGATGGCTGCGAGAATACAGCGGTGGCTATTTGGCTGTGATCCACGGTTCGCGGTACATCGCCAAAGATGCTGTCAGCAAAGGCGTGGCCTTCGCGAATAGCGACGGGCGTCAATTGCACGCGGTCGGTCACATCGCCCACAGCATAAACGCTGTCACAGCTTGTTTTGGATGCTGCATCGACAGGAATCTCGCCTTTTGGCCCCAGCGCAATGCCTGCATTTTCAAGGCCGAGGCCCTCAACCGCAGGCTTGCGGCCTGTGGCGACCAATATCTGATCGACCTCTTTGGTGAGGCCATTGGTAAGCGTCACGGCGAGCGAGCCATCAGCATTTTTCACCACTCGCTCAATTTGAGCGCCCATTTGCAAGTCCATGCCGCGCGCTTCCATAATCGGGGGCAAGCGTTCAACTATCGATTGCTCATAAGTGCGCAGAATTGTCTCGCTGCGATTGACGAGCGTCACATCGCTGCCCAGCGCGTTGAACACGCCGGCAAACTCAACCGCAATATAACC
>CALFEA010000097.1 GCA_937950385.1 uncultured Altererythrobacter sp.
GCCTGCCAGGCAAGCTGACCGATTGCAGCGGTGAGAGTGACGGCGAAACAGAATTGTTTATCGTGGAGGGTGATTCTGCGGGTGGTAGCGCTAAACAAGCACGCAACCGCAAGACGCAGGCGATCCTGCCTATCCGCGGTAAAATTCTCAATGTGGCCTCAGCTAGCGCTGACAAAATCCGCGCCAACAGCGAGATTGCCGACCTTGCCCTCGCAATGGGCTGCGGAATGCGAAAGGACTGTGATCCGGAAAATCTGCGTTACGACCGGATCATCATTATGACCGATGCGGATGTTGATGGCGCGCATATCGCCACCCTGCTGATGACGTTTTTCTTCCAAGAAATGGCGGAAATTGTGCGCGGTGGTCACCTCTATTTGGCGCAGCCGCCTTTGTACAAGCTGACCGCTGGCAAAGAGAGCCGCTATGCCGCCGATGATGCGCACCGCGCAGAATTGGAAGCGACCGTTTTCAAGGGTAAAAAGATAGAGGTTGGCCGGTTTAAGGGCCTTGGCGAAATGAACCCGCAACAGCTTCGCGAAACAACCATGGCACCCGAAAGCCGCAGTCTTATTCGTATAACGCTGCCGCAAGAATTTGAAGACCGCGCCGTGGTGAAAGACTTGGTCGACCGGCTTATGGGCCGCAATCCAGAGCACCGGTTCAACTTCATTCAAAACCGCGCTGGCGAGGTTGACCGCGATCTTATCGATGCCTGATGAGAGCAAAAAACCGGAACGCCTAAACCCGCGCGAAGACGATATCATGGCGGGTGATCGCCGCATCTCTCGTCCCGACAGCGCCCTGCCCGATTGGCACATTCCCGATGCGTCATACCGGCCCATTCCCATCGCTTGGTTCGCAGGTGCGTTTCTGCTCCAAATGGTGGTGCTGTTCGCGGTATTTGTGCTGCTGGCAAATGTGAATGCGTGGGCGACCATTTTGCTTTCCGCACTGGTCACGGGCATGATTGGCGCTTGGACGTGGGCGCGCGGGATGCGCGAGGCTGCCAATGGCTGGAAGGCTGCTACCATTGCTGTTATGGCGGTGCAGTTTATCTTTGTGGCATTGGGCGCTGGAGCGCGGCTTTAAGCTGAACTTGACCCGATGGAGCCAAATGATACGCTTTGGCTCATGCTTAAATATCTAGCCCCCGCTTTCGCCCTGATCCTTTGCCCCAGTGTAGCTGCAGCGCAAGATACGCCCACCGAGGCACCTGCTAAAAATAGGGTCCTTGATGCTCGCGCTGCTGATGTTGTCGCGCTGCTTAAGGATCAACAGAAGCCAGAGGATGTTTTCGCGCCCAGCTTCCTCAGAGCAATTACACCCGAGCAATTTACCGCGTTGAGCAATCAAGTGACCGATCAATTTGGCCAGCCTTTGGGAGTTGAGAACCTGAAGCCATTTGGTCCGAACAAGGCTGCGTTTGATATTCGGTTGGAGACTGGCATCGCTAAAGTTGAAATGGCTTTGTCACTCATCGCGCCCAACCGCATCACTGAATTGTTGATCCGTCGGATTGACCCTGTCGGTGATGACCTGACTAAAATTGTCGATGAACTCAATGCCCTCCCCGGGGATGTCAGCGTATATTTTGGCCCGCTGGATGGTGCGGATCCTGTAATTTCAATCAATCCCGATAAGCAGATGGCAATAGGATCAACTTTTAAACTCTACGTATTGTCGGCGTTGGCGCGGAAAATTGGCGCAGGTAAGGCAAGTTGGGATGAAACCCTTTCCCTTACGCAGCCCAGCTTTCCAAGCGGGATCACACAAGAATGGCCGCGAGGATCGCCACTGACTTTGCAAAGTCATGCCGCATTGATGATTTCGATCAGTGACAACACCACGACCGACAGTCTGGTGAACTTTGTAGGTCAGGAATTGCTCGCCAAGGAAGTGCGTGAGAGTGGTCATTCACAACCAGCGCTCAATGCGCCGTTCTTGTCCACGCGGCAGATGTTCACGCTCAAGACTTTGGATAACGACGCGCTTGATGCATACCGCAAGATGAACACATCGGAAAAGCAAACATTTGTTCAGGAATTGGCTGCGCGTAATGTCGCGCAGGATGATGTTGAAAAGGCATTCGCTAACGGCCCCCATGCGCTCGACATAGAATGGTTTGCCAGCGCGCAAGATATCCGCAAACTTCTCGAGCATATGCCGAAAGGCGATGGCGAGGTTTTACTCGAAATTATGGCAATTAGCCCCAGCGCACCGGACACTTTTTTCGAGGCCTATCCGCGCATATATTACAAAGGCGGTTCAGAGCCAGGCGTGCTCAATTTCACGTGGCTGATGATGGACAAAGAAGGTGAATGGCAAGTGCTGACGATGAGTTGGAATAGTTCTGATGCCGTGCTGGAACAGCTGCGCTTTGAGCTTTTGGCTCAGCGGATATTCGGTACCGCAAAGTAGCTCAAACCCTCAAAAAAACTAGCGAACAGCCCCCTTGCGCCGCGAAGCCTGCGCCACTAACCCAAGTGCAAAGCAAACAGTTTCATAGGACAACCCATGACCAAGCGTTTTGACGGCACTTCCAATTATATTGCCACTGATGATTTGAAAGTGGCGGTCAATGCCGCTGTGACCTTGCGCCGGCCTTTGCTGGTTAAGGGTGAACCAGGCACGGGCAAGACCGTCCTCGCGCATGAAATCGCCGAAGCAATGGGCGCGCCAATGATTGAGTGGAACATCAAATCCACCACGAAGGCGCAGCAAGGTCTGTATGAATATGACGCGGTTGCGCGTCTGCGCGATGGCCAATTGGGTGATGAGCGCGTCCATGACATCGCCAACTACATCAAGAAGGGTAAATTGTGGGAGGCGTTCACCTCCAAACAATTGCCCGTTCTGCTGATCGATGAGATTGACAAGGCCGACATCGAATTCCCGAACGATTTGCTGCAAGAGCTCGACCGGATGAGTTTCGATGTTTACGAAACGCATGAGACAATTGCTGCGAAAGAGCGTCCGATTGTGATCATCACATCAAACAATGAGAAGGAACTGCCAGACGCATTCCTGCGCCGCTGTTTCTTCCACTACATCAAATTCCCAGACCGCGACACGATGCGCGATATTGTGAATGTACACTTCCCCGATATTCAAAAAACACTCGTGACCAAGGCGATGGATATTTTCTACGATTTGCGCGAAGTGCCAGGCTTGAAGAAAAAGCCGAGTACATCGGAATTGCTCGATTGGCTCAAGCTACTTCTCAATGAAGATATGCCTTTGGAGGTGTTGCAAGACCGTGATCCTTCCAAGGCGATCCCGCCGCTGCATGGCGCTCTCCTCAAGAACGAGCAGGATGTGATGATGTTTGAGCGGTTGGCCTTTATGGCGCGGCGCAACCCAACATAAGGCCTGTGATCTCTCGCCTTTGCCTTGCTGGCCTGTTGGTGATTAGCGGTGCTTCGGTGCCCGCTTTGGCTGAACCAGCGACGGTAGAAATTGCCGAAAATGCCGATTGGTCGCACCAATGGACCGCTATGCGGTTCCCAGCGCAATGGGTCGATTTTTCACGTCAGCAAATCGTGCAATTTCAAGACCGAGAAAGCGACATATCCGCGCGTTATTCCGATGCAGCTGGCACAGTCCTGAGCATTTATATTTACCGCCCTGGATTTGCCAGCGCTCCGATTTGGCATGACCGCGCTTTGGTGGCTATGGGCGCCGATGATGTGATGTTTGGCAGCGACGGTGTCCTCGGCAAACGCACTGCCACATTTGCGCCCAATGGTAGCGAGGTTGAAAGTGGTCTTCTCACTGTCCTGACCTCCAATGGTGATTTTCGCAGCACGGGCTTGGGCATTTATCAGGCGGGCGAATGGCTGGTGAAATTGCGCCTTAGTTCGCGGCGCCTTGACCCTGAGGGTTTAGAGGAATTGCTGCGCAAGGTCTTGAGCAGCGCGCCCAAATTGGAAGGTTACGGCGAAACGCCAGCCTATCTGATTGAGCCATGTTTCGACCAAGTCAAATACACCATTGCAGAGCGGTTCAAACCGCAGCTTGGCTCAGACCCGTTCGAAGGTATGAGCACTGTTATGATGGATCTAGTTGGCAGGGAAGTCGCAGCAAATATTAAGGCTGACAGTCCTGATCAAACCTATTGCCGCGAG
>CALFEA010000098.1 GCA_937950385.1 uncultured Altererythrobacter sp.
TGCTGGAATCACACAAATACGTAGGCCGTTATTATTTAATTACGCACAGACGCCCGATTGCAAACGAATCTTTGCAGGGCTGGATACGGAATTTTGATCGGGCCGCGAATCGCTTGATTCGCTAACTCACTGTCATCTTCAGTTCGCCATCGCCTTCATCCACCGTCAGCTTGCTACCATCGGGCACTTTGCCCTCCAGCAGCATTTCCGCCAGCGGATCTTGCAAATACCGCTGCACAGCGCGCTTCAATGGCCGCGCGCCGTACACAGGATCATAGCCCACTCGTCCAAGCCAGCGCAGCGCTGCGTCGGACAGGTCGAGCGTAATCTTGCGATCGTTGAGAAGCTTCTGCACGCGGGCCACCTGTATTTTCACAATCGGCGCCATATGCTCCATCGCGAGGCGGTGGAACAAGATCGTCTCATCCAGGCGGTTGAGGAATTCAGGGCGAAAATGCCCGCGCACCACATCCATCACTTGTGGTTCGACATCGGCAACCTTTTGATCATCGTCCATATTGGCGAGGAACTGGCTGCCAAGGTTCGAGGTCAGGATGATCAGCGTATTGGCAAAATCGACCACGCGCCCTTGCCCATCGGTTAGGCGGCCATCGTCCAGCACTTGGAGCAGCACATTGAACACGTCTGAGTGCGCTTTTTCCACCTCATCGAACAATACCACTTGATAGGGACGGCGGCGCACAGCCTCGGTCAGCACCCCGCCCTCTTCATATCCGACATAGCCAGGAGGCGCACCGATCAGCCGCGCGACCGCGTGCTTCTCCATAAATTCGGACATATCGATGCGGACCATCGCTTGGTCATCATCGAATAGGAAACCCGCCAGAGCTTTGGTGAGCTCGGTTTTACCTACGCCCGTGGGGCCGAGGAATAGAAAGCTCCCCAATGGGCGGCCAGGGTCTTGCAAGCCAGCACGGGCGCGGCGAACGGCTTTGGACACAGCCTCAATCGCTGGCACTTGCCCGATCACGCGCTTGCCAAGAATGCTCTCCATCTCCAGCAGCTTCTCTCGCTCGCCCTCCATCATCCGCTCCATTGGGATGCCGGTCCAGCGGGCTACGACGCCAGCGATGTCTTCATCGGTCACTTCCTCGCGCAGCATCGCATTTTCGGTAAGGCTTTCCGCCTCCTCGATCTGCTTCTCCAGCTCTGGGATCGTGCCATAGGAAAGCTCACCTGCGCGGGCCAAATCGCCTTCACGCTCGGCCTGCTCCAGCTCAAGGCGCGCATGGTCGAGCTTTTCCTTCAGCTGTGCCTCGGCGTTGATCTTATCGCGCTCATTCTGCCAGCGGGTGGTGAGTTCGGTGGATTCCTGCTCCAGCTCCGACAGTTCCTTGCGCAAAGTAACCAGCCTGTCTTTCGATGCGACATCACCTTCTTTTGCAAGCGCGCTTTCCTCGATCTTCAGTTGGACAATCCGGCGATCAAGCTCGTCGATCTCCTCTGGCTTGCTTTCCACTTCCATGCGGATGCGCGATGCGGCCTCATCCATAAGGTCGATAGCTTTGTCGGGCAGAAAGCGATTTTGAATATAGCGATTGGAAAGCTGAGCCGCCGCCACCAAAGCATTGTCGGTAATCCGCACGCCGTGGTGCAGCTCATATTTCTCTTTAAGGCCGCGCAGGATCGACACCGTATCTTCAACGCTTGGCTCATCAATATAGACCGATTGGAACCGCCGTTGGAGCGCAGGGTCTTTCTCGACATACTTCTGATATTCATCAAGCGTGGTCGCGCCGATGCAATGGAGTTCGCCCCGCGACAAAGCGGGCTTGAGCAGGTTTGAGGCATCCATGCTGCCTTCTGATGCGCCCGCGCCAATAAGAGTGTGCATTTCATCAATGAACAGGATGATCTGGCCGTCAGCGCCCTTCACTTCATCGAGCACCGCTTTCAGACGCTCTTCAAACTCGCCGCGATATTTCGCGCCCGCAATCAGCGAGCCCATATCAAGGCTCATCAAAGTGCGCCCTTTCAGGCTTTCCGGCACATCACCATTGGCAATGCGCAGAGCAAGCCCTTCGGCAATCGCGGTTTTCCCTGTGCCCGGCTCACCAATCAGTGCAGGGTTATTCTTGGAGCGGCGTGAGAGGATTTGAATAGTGCGGCGAATTTCCTCATCGCGGCCAATCACCGGATCAAGCTTACCATCGCGTGCAGCCTGCGTCAGATCACGGGCAAATTTCTCCATCGCATCATAGGCGTTTTCAGCCGATGCGCTGTCCGCTTTGCGCCCGCCGCGCAGCTGCGTGATCGCCTCTTCCAAAGCGCGCGGATCAAGCCCGCCTGCTTTCAATGCTTGGCCTGCGCCCGTCGTGGTCGCCAATGTCAGGGCGAGCAGCAAACGTTCAACCGTCACAAAGCTGTCGCCGGATTTCTCCGCCAAAGTTTCTGCTTGGTCGAGGATGCGCACCACATCATTGTCGAGGCCGGGCGTTTGCTGCGCGCCGCCGCCTGACACGGCAGGAATCTTCGCCAAGTCTGCATCAATGCCGAT
>CALFEA010000099.1 GCA_937950385.1 uncultured Altererythrobacter sp.
CGAATGATTCTGTTAATGTGACCGTGGCAGAGCGCTGGCTGCGCGCCAACCTCTCAATTTTGGTTTGTTAGCTTGCATCGCCTTTCGGGCTGGATGCCGTGGGGGAAGCTGGAACCGTTGCGGATACCTTGGCAACGCGCGCCTCGTGATCTTCGCGGCTGATTGGAAAACGCGCCAGCCAAAATGCGGCGATCATCATCAATATGCCTGTCGCCAATGCACAGAAAAGAACGAGATCTAAGATCACCGCTTCGGGCACTTCGCCCGGCACAGCATCGGTTGAAAAATTGATCGCGGAAAGCAATTGCCCCGTGAAGAATATACCAAGGCCGGTTGCGCATTTCTGCACCAGCCAATTGCCCGAATAAAACGCGCCTTCTGCTCGCAGGCCGGTGCGTTCTTGATAGGCCTCGACAATCTCTGCGATCATCGAACTGGCCGAGATTAGCACCACAATGCTGAGCGTATTGCCGACGATCAGCAGGCTAAGCAAAATCGCTGCGGATGCGACGCTTTCCAATGGCGGCCAGAACCCGAAATATAGTGCGAGGTAAGGCGCGACTGTGAAAACGCCTGTGCCGATTGCCGACAATGCAGCGCTTTTCGGTTTGCCAAAGCGGGCATGCATCGGGCCTACGAGGAAGAACATCAAAACCACCGATAGGATGAGCGCCACCGGGTAAAGGCTAAGCGCATTCACAGTGTCAGGCAGGCCGGGGAAAGTCACTGCGTCGAGCCGCCACACATAGGTGGTGACATAATTGGTTAGCGAGAATGTCAGACCTTGATTGATATAGGCCGCCAAGCCGCCCGCCGCGAATATCAGAAACGCCTTTTCGCGGAAGGCTTCGAATATCTCAGCAAAGCAGGATTTGATCGTGAAAGGCGGCGGTTTTGTTGCGGGCAAATGCGCTACCAATTTGTGCTGGCCCCATGCCGATCCCATCACCGAAATCGCCATCAGAACTGCGCCAAATATGCCATACGCCAGATAACCATCGCGGTTGAGCAATCCGTTCTCGCCCGGCAGGAAAACGGTATAGGCAAGGGTGAGCATTAAAATGCCGCCAAGCCATCCCGACATATAACGGAAGCGAAACAGGGTGGTGCGCTCATCATAATCATTGGTGATTTCAGGAATCAGCGAGACAGAAGGCACTTCGCAAGCTGACAATAAGATGCGCACAACAACCGCGACCCAGAGCAAATCCCAAAATGTCGGCACGCCGCTGGTCGTGGCGGCCCACAAAAGCACCCATGCAAAGGCGAGCGGAATGGGAGCAATATAGAGCCAAGGCAAGCGCCGGCCCCATCGTGTGTAAGTGCGGTCGGTTAGATTGCCGATGATCGGATCAATCACTGCATCGATTAGCAGAGCGACCAGCAAGGCGAGGCTGACCAGCCCTGCGTCCATGCCCAAAACTTGGCTGTAGAAAAACAAAAGGAAAAACTGGAAGCCAATATCTTTGACGCCGAATGCGACTGCGCCAAACCCTTGGATCAGCTTCAGCTTGAGCGGCAATTTGCCTTGAACAAGGCTCATGAAGCGGCCCTTTTTGCGCGCCTAATACCCTGTGTCAGTGAAGCGAATCTCATTAGCGATAACTCTCCCAAGCCATTTGCGAACCTAGGCGGGTTTGGCCGCGCGTCAAACGCTAAGTGGCTTGACGTTACGGCATGCGGGCGGTGCGCTGCGACATCTTTTTTATGCGCCGGTTTCGCTTGCCCGAAGTGCCAACATGGCCCTAACGTAAGCGTCAATTGAGGATCATAAGAGGAGAGTCGGCGATGTCTGACCTTGAAACATTCCGCAGCGAAACCAAAGCTTGGCTGGAGGCAAATTGCCCCGCCGAAATGCGTGAGCCAGCGCGCGATGAGGCCGACATTTATTGGGGCGGACGCAAAGCGACCTTCTCCTCCGATGCGCAAAAACAATGGTTCGAGGTATGCCGTGACAAGGGCTATACTGTGCCCGCATGGCCGACCGAATATGGCGGCGCTGGTCTTGCGCCGGCAGAGGCAAAAGTGCTGCGCCAAGAAATGGCTGCAATCGGCGCGCGTCCGCCATTGTCGAGCTTTGGCATTTGGATGCTTGGCCCAGCCTTGCTGAAATTCGGTACGGAAGAGCAGAAAAAGCATTTCCTCACCCAAATCGCACGCGGCGAAATCCGCTGGTGCCAAGGCTATTCGGAGCCGGGCTCTGGCTCCGATCTGGTCTCGATGCAGACCTTTGGCGAGGACAAGGGTGACAGCTGGACGGTCAATGGCCAGAAGATTTGGACATCCTATGCCGATCACGCTGATTGGATTTTCTGCCTTGTGCGCACCAATAAGGACGACAAATATCAGGGCATCACTTTCATGCTGTTCGATATGGAAAGCAAAGGGGTCTCGACCAAGCCGATCCTGCTGATCAGCGGCAGCTCGCCTTTCTGCGAGACCTTCTTCGATGATGTGTCTGTACCCAAATCCTACGGCGAGAATATCCCGGGTTACGTCGGCGAGATTAATCGCGGCTGGGACGTCGCGAAATATCTGCTGGGCCATGAGCGCGAGATGATTTCCGGCATGGGTGGCGGCGAACACACCGCTGCGATTGGCGCGGCAATGAACCGCCACTCTGCCAAAACCGGCGACGAGCTTGACCCGATGCTGCGCGGCGATCTTGCCATGTTCGATGTTGATGCGCTGGCCTTTACCGCCATGAGCGAGAAATTCATGGATGAAATGAAAGCGGGCAAGGGGCATCCTGCTCAGCCGAACATGATGAAATATGTCGGCACGGAGCTGAACAAACGCCGTCACGAATTGATGATGACGACGAGCGGCTCGCGCAGTCTCGAATGGGAAAGCGAGGAAACCAGCGGCGGCAAGCCATCGAAAAATTGGCTGCGCACGAAGGCCAATTCGATTGAGGGCGGCACATCCGAGGTGATGCTGAACGTCATTTCCAAACGCATTCTCGACTTGCCAGGAGCCTGATCCATGCCACTGTTTCACAATGAAGATCAGGCCATGCTGGCCGATACCGCGCGGCAATTTATGGCCGAAGAAGGCAATACGACAAAGCAATTGCGCCATTGGCGCGACCGCGATTGCCCCGATGGTTTTGGCCATGCAATCTGGAAGCAAATGGGCGAGCTGGGCTTTACTGGCATCCTCGTTTCTGAGGATGATGGCGGGCTTGGCATGGGCCATGTCGAGGCGGGAATTGTGCTCGAAGAAATCGGCCGCAATCTGACCCCGTCGCCGTTTTTAACCTCCTCTGTTTTGGCCGCCACTGCGCTGGGCAAGGGCAGCAATGATTTGCGCGGGCGCTATCTTCCCGGGCTAATTTTGGGCGAAAGCGTCTATGCCGTGGCTGTCGATGAAACCGCGAAACACCGCCCTGAAAAGATCACAACCAAAGCGGAAAAATCGGGCAATGGCTTTAAGCTGACGGGCAAAAAGAGCTTCGTCGTTCAAGGCGCCAGCGCCGATATGCTGGTGGTTGCCGCGCGCACCTCTGGCAGTGATGGCGACGATGATGGAATAACGCTTTTCGCCGTTCCAAAAGATGCCGCCAATATGAGCCAAGAGCCTGTGCGCCTCGTCGACAGTTCTGTCGCCAGTCATGTGACTTTCGACGGCGTTGATCTCGACGGTGACGCTGTCATCGGCGAAGTGGATGGCGGGCGCGAAGTGCTGAACGCGATGCTCAATGCGGGCCGTATCGGTGCCGCGGCAGAGGGCGTTGGCGTTGCCAGCGGCGCGATGGATATGACCACCGACTACCTCAAGCAGCGCAAGCAATTCGGCAAATTGATCGGCGAATTTCAAGCGCTCCAACACCGCGCAGCCCACCTCTATTCCGAAGTTGAAATCGCCCGCGCGGTGACAATCAAAGCGCAGCAATTGCTCGATGCGGAAAGCGAAAATGCCGATCTGATGATCAGCGTCGCCAAAGCCAAGGTCGCCAAGGCCGCAGGGCTTTCGGTGAAAGAAGGCGTGCAAATGCATGGCGGCATCGGGATGACCGATGAATATGACATCGGGCTGTATATGAAACGCGATCGCGCGCTCCAAGAATTCTTGGGCGATGCCTATTACCACGCTGGCCGAGTGGCCGAGCTTTCCGGTTACTAAAGGAACAAACACATGGATATTCAATCACTTTTCGGTCTCGATGGCCGTATCGCTTTGGTTACTGGCGGGTCGCGCGGCATTGGCAAAATGTTCGTCGAAGGCTTGCTCGCGGCGGGCTGCGCACGGGTCTATATTTCGGCGCGCAAGATCGACCAGATGCAGGAAACCATCGCGGAATTTGGCGAGGATAAAGTCATCGGCATTCCCGCTGATCTGTCCCAAATGGACGGCATTCAAACGCTGGCCGATGAAATGGCAGCGCGCGAGGACAAGCTCGACATCCTCATTAACAATGCCGGTGCAGCCTGGGGCCAACCTTATCTCGAATTCAACGAAGCGGGCTGGCACCGCACGATGGATTTGAACGTCAAAACCCCGTTCTTCCTCACCCAGAAATTGCACAATCTGCTGGTGGCCGGCGGCAGCGGCGATCATCTGGCCAAGGTCATCCACGTGTCATCCATCGATGGCCAGCGGATCAACCCTTGGGAAACCTATGCCTATCAAGCATCCAAAGCGGCGGTTATTCAATTGACCCGCCGGATGGCGGCGCGCCTGATTGGCGAAAATATTGTGGTCACCTCGATTGCGCCAGGCGCTTTTGCATCAGAGATGAACAAGGCAGCCAAAGCCGCCCCTGATGCCTCTGCCGCCTATATTCCGGCCAAGCGGATCGGTACCAAAGAAGATATGGCAGCCGCTGCGATTTACCTGTGCAGCCGCGCAGGCGATTATGTCGTGGGCGATACGGTGACGGTCGATGGCGGCGTTGTGAATGCCGCGCTTCCCACCATGTTCAACGATCCTGCCGGAGCTGGTTAGACCTCCTTTCAGAACTTAAAAATGCAAAGGGCCGGGCGAGGAATTGTCCGGCCTTTTTGTATGCGGTGTCAGTGGCAAAGGTGACAAAGGTTACACCCTGTCACTTTCGCTCCTGCCATTTTTCTCAAGAGAATTGAGAGGCTTGGCAGGCGCAGCGCAAGGGTGACGGACACAGGGGGTGAAGGGCAATGTGTCACCTTTGCGCGGCCAAATGGCGTGTAAGAGGGAGGGATCGGAAAACACAGTGCGCCTTGTAGCGCCTGCTAACCTTGTAGGAAAATGCGTGCAGCGATTGAGCGGTCTGATCTCAGGCTCATTCTCTAAATAGCCGACCTTCTGCTTACGACCCAATTGCGGACATTAGAAAGAATCACCAAACGCACGAAAACAGGCATCAGCTAGCGATCCGACCCTCAGAAAGATCGGTCATTCCGGCGCTTGTGCTCGCAGAACCTGCCCCACTTTGTTCATCTTGCCCATCACTACCAGTAGCTTCGGGATCGCCGCCTTTGGTGAATTCTCCGCCCAAAGCGTTTTCGGCAATGACAGTAAGCGTTTGCAAGGCTCCAACCGGCCTTGAAATAAGGAAACCCTGCGCTTCATGACAGGACATTTGTGCCAACGCATCAAGCTGCCCGGACGTCTCCACACCTTCGGCTATTACGTTCAGCCCCAGATTGCGGCCCAAATCAATGATCGCATGGGTGATCCGCTGATCACCAACGTTATCTTCCAATTCACGAACAAAGGCCCGATCAATTTTAAGCCGGTCCAACGGGAAACGCTGCAGATAGCTGAGCGAGGAATAGCCTGTGCCAAAATCATCAACGGCCACCCGCACACCAATCTGCCTGAGCGCGGTTAGGATTTCAATTGCGTGATCGCTTTCGCGCACCAAAGTGCCTTCGGTGATTTCAATTTCAAGGCGGCGCGGGTCCAAACCAGAAAAGTCTAGCGCGCCTTTTACCGTGGCAAAAATGTCTTGGTTGTAGAATTGATGGGGTGAGACATTGACCGAAATGATCAAATCCTGCCCGCCAATTTTGGGCCATGTGGCAGCCGTCTTACAGGCCTCGCGCAGGATCAATTGACCAAGCTCGTCAATGACCCCTATTTCCTCAGCAATTCTGATAAATTCATCCGGGGCCATATCGCCAAACTCAGGATGTGACCAACGCGCAAGCGCCTCAAAACCTGTAAGTTTCTGCGTGGTGAGGTCAATCTGTGGTTGATAAACGGCATAGACCCGCCCATCCTTAAGCGCAGTACAAATGTCATCTTCCAACTGTTTGCGGCGGCGCAATTTGGCTTTCATCTCGCTCGAAAAACGCATCCAAGTTCCCTTGGATTTGCCCTTGGCTTCGTACAAAGCAATATCAGAAAGCTGAACCAATTCGGCCAAGTCTTTGGAATCATCTGGCAGCACAGCGCTGCCCAACGATGTGCTTACATTAATTTCCAAACCTTCGATTTGATACGGCTTGCGAACCTCGCCAATTAGCCAATGTGTAAGGTGTTCAAGCAATTCCCCGCCGTTTTCTGGCAGTAGCGCCGCGATCACAAACTCATCCCCGCCAAAACGCGAAACAATCGTGTCAGGACCAGATATTGACTGAAGGCGTTTGGCAACGGCCCGCAAAAGCTCATCGCCGATATGGTGACCGAAATTGTCATTCACTGGCTTAAAGCCATCCAGATCAAGGGTGATAATTGCGAGGTCTTGACCGCTATTGGCCGCCTGCTGTTCAAGCTGCGCAACCTGTGTTTCAAACATCTTGCGGTTGGCAAGGCCGGTCAAATGATCGTGATAGGCAAGATATTGGATCTCGTCCTGTGCCTCGACCTTGTCGGTGATTTCCAGCGACCGGCCGCGGTAGCCGGTGAATTCTCCGCGCCCATTGAACTGTGCAATGCCTGCGATCGAGAAAATGCGGCGCTCACCCGATGAATCAACGCAGGCAAAAATCTCATCGGCAAAGTCGGACAGTGTATCGACGTGACGTTTCAGCGAGTCTATCGCTCGATCGATTGGCTCAAGAAGATCGATGTAATTGGTCCCCAAAAGTTCATCCTTCGGGACGCCATAACCTTTGACAAAACGTTCCGAAACATAGGTCAATTTGAAGTCTGGATCAGCTTCCCATAGCCAATCAGTATCGACTTTCTCATAATCGGAGAAACGCTGTTCCCCCTCTGCCAGTTCCTCACGCGCCTCGACTGTCTTTTCGACCATCAGCTCCACCAAAGGGGTCTGTTGCTCGGCAAAGGGAATGCCTTCTGAAGCCAAAGCGACAACTGTTGGCTCAGGCGATGCATCCAGATTGGCGGCCGTCTCCGCAACAATGCGTTTAAGCGGTTCGAGATCGATGTTTTCATTATGCTCTACCAGATTGAGACCGATCTTCTCTTCTTCTTCAGTCACTCGAATGGCATCAAAGCGGGAGAACAATTTGAGCGCGCCAAAAGCCGCGCCGCAGCCCCAAACCATCGCAAATCCAACCCCGCTCAGCTGTGTGAGCAAAAGGCTTGTCCGGTTCATTGTTAAAAACTCTGGCAAAATAAACAGCGGGATCATCAAAGTGCCCAGTGAACCTGCAATCAAATGGGTCGCAATGGCATCAACCGGATCATCGACTTTAAAGCTGTGCAATAGGCATCTTGCGCCAATGGTCGCAGCCATGCCGCATGCAAACCCAATGATCATCGCACCTTGAAACCCGACATAGGCGCAGCCTGCGGTTATGCCGACCAACCCGCCCAAAATACCGGTCGCAGTGGTCTTGGGATGCGTGCTCTTACTGCCGCGCAATAGATCGTAAATCAGGCCAGCCAGCCCGCCAAAACACATCGCCACAACGGTATTCACTACGATTTGCGTAAATGCGGGCGTGGAGGGAGATGCCGTACCCGCATTGAACCCAACCCAAGCGATGCCCAGCAGAACTATTCCGAACAGCGACAAGACGCTGGAATGCCCGGGCATGGAAACAACATTGCCGCTTTCGTCAAAGCGCCCGATGCGCGGCCCAACGGCCAGGCATGCGCCCAATGCAGCGGCTCCGCCGACAACATGGACTACCGATCCGCCAGCGTAATCCATGAAGCCAAGATCAGCGAAGAATGACGGATTGCCTTCGATCAGGGCATTGCCCCAAACCAAATGTCCGAAAACAGGATAGATGATTGCAGCTATAATTGCGGTCAGGAAAATATAGGCGTGAAAGCGCATTCTTTCGGCAATTGCGCCCGATACGATGGTGGCCGCGGCCGCACAGAAACCGAATTGATAGATCAACATTGGCTGATGCTGCGTGTCTGAGAAAGAAAAACCGCCAAAGCCAAACCATCCGGTGCTGCCCGCACCGAACATGATTGTCGCGCCAAGGGTCATAAAAATGCAACCTGAAACGATTAGATCCGTAGCGTTTTTCTGCGCCACATTGATCGTGTTCTTTGAACGGACTGATCCTGCTTCAAGCAGCAGAAAACCGCCCTGCATAAACATCACAAGTGCGGTTGCTATTACCATCCATAAAACGTCGATCCCTGACGCTTCGGCAACCCTGGCAACGAAAGCAGCTTCTTCTTGCGCAGCAACTGCTGCGAACTGACCCAACATTTATGTCTCTCCCAATGGAGGGATAGCGCTAAGGATTTATGGTTAACAAAACGTATCGAAATCTTAGCATTTGCTTCTGAGCCATTGATTCAATGCAAAGCTACTGTTGGTCAAAACGCGATTGCTCCGCGCATTCGGCGCAGCATGAATTGAAGGAATCATGGAAGTCACACTGTCCACGCACACGAACACGCACCAGGAACGTCCGCTTTCCACCCCTAAGCAGCCTATCAGAGGCCAATCGGGAGGTGCTAGCAGAGACTGGCCGCTAGTTCGGTTTAAGCTCAGTAAGCGGCTGGTCTGGTAACGACCCAATTGCTGTCATATGCCTACACACTGCTTCCACCACAAGTTGATCAAAAACCAAATCCA
>CALFEA010000100.1 GCA_937950385.1 uncultured Altererythrobacter sp.
GTTTATCGCATTGGGGCTCTCATGCCTCTTTGTGTTCTTGCCAATGGGCGTCTCGCGCCTAACCGGTGCACACAATCCTGATGCGGAAAAGCTGTCGGAATATGAATGCGGTTTTCCCGCGTTTGAAGACGCGCGCAGCCAGTTTGATGTGCGCTTTTATCTCGTTGCGATCAGCTTCATCATTTTTGATCTAGAGGCAGCGTTCCTGTTTCCTTGGGCGGTTAGCCTTGGCGAAACTGGCTGGGCCGGCTGGATTGGGATGATGACATTCCTCAGCATTTTGGCGATCGGCCTTGCATATGAATGGAAGAAGGGGGCTCTGGATTGGGAATGAGCAACAATACGATCATAACTCCGCCCACCGCTCCAATGTTCGCAGCTGAGGCAGCAGCCACGATGCCAACGGCTGTCGGCGGCGAGATCCGCACGCCGGACGCTGATTATTTTCAGGCGCTTCAAGAAGAAGTCAATGACAAGGGCTTCCTCGTCGCCTCCACTGAAGACGTGTTCCAATGGGCGCGCACCGGCTCCTTGTGGTGGATGACCTTTGGCCTTGCATGTTGTGCGGTGGAGATGATCCACGCCAACATGCCGCGCTATGATATGGAGCGTTTCGGCGCTGCGCCGCGCGCATCACCGCGCCAATCGGACTTGATGATTGTGGCGGGAACGCTCTGCAACAAAATGGCACCGGCGCTTCGCAAGGTTTACGATCAAATGTCCGATCCCAAATATGTGATCAGCATGGGATCATGCGCCAATGGCGGCGGTTATTACCATTACAGCTATTCCGTAGTGCGCGGCTGCGACCGGATTGTACCGGTCGATATTTACGTGCCCGGCTGCCCTCCCACGGCAGAAGCGCTGCTATACGGCGTGATGCAATTGCAGCGCAAAATCCGCCGCGCCGGGACGATTGAGCGATGAGAAGACTTACTAACCGTCAGAAGTTGCGGTTCTCTGTAGTGGGATTTGGCCTCTTCGCCGGAGCCTTCTACCTTCTATACAAACTTGAATATGCCGTCGGCTCTGCTGCGGATTCCGGACTTCTTGCAGCAGTTGCACCGATCGTGGGTGCCGGTCTGCTTATTGTAGTCGGGCTCTTCGGGTTCTTTTGGCTGGTTGGAAAAATTTTCGGAAGAAGCGAAGATAAATGAGCGTCCTTCACTCCGCCCCCAAATTCGCTAGCAATGACGGCGTTCTCAAGACGCTGAAAAAGGCGCTGGGCAAGAATGTAACCGCTGCGCAAGAAGCGCATGGTGAGATCATCCTGACCGTCAAACGCGACGAAATTGCGAACGTGCTCGAAACGCTACGTGATGAGCATGAATACCAGCAATTGATGGAAATCGCTGGCGTAGATTTTCCAGAGCGTGCTGAGCGTTTTGAATGCGTTTACATGCTGCTTTCGCTGACCAAAAATCACCGGATTTTGGTCAAGTGCTCTACGGACGAAGCAACTCCCGTTCCAACAGTCACAACGCTTTGGCCCAATGCTGGTTGGCTGGAGCGCGAAGTTTTCGACATGTTCGGCGTTCTGTTTGCAGGCAATACCGATCTTCGCCGTATCCTCACAGATTATGGTTTTGAAGGGCATCCTTTCCGCAAGGATTTCCCGCTGACGGGCTATACCGAATTGCGCTATTCTGAGGAAGAAAAGCGCGTCGTTTACGAGCCTGTTCAACTTGCCCAAGATTTGCGGCAATTTGACTTTGAAAGCCCATGGGAAGGCACAGAATATGTGCTTCCCGGAGACGAGAAGGCTGATGAGAAGTCAGACAAAGAGGAGAAGGGCAAATGAGCGTCGAACTCCAAGAAAGCCTGACGACCGAAGGCGAAGTCGTCTCCAATTATACGATCAATTTCGGTCCTCAGCATCCGGCCGCTCACGGCGTTTTGCGCATGGTGATGGAGCTGGACGGCGAAATTATCGAGCGCATCGATCCGCATGTCGGCCTGCTCCACCGCGGCACAGAAAAGCTGATCGAGCATAAGACCTATTTGCAGGCTCTCCCGTATTTTGATCGTCTCGATTATTGCTCGCCGCTCTGCATGGAGCATTCTTATGTTCTGGCGATTGAGAAGCTGCTCAATCTTGAGGTTCCAGAGCGTGCACAATATCTGCGCGTGCTGTTCGCTGAGCTAAGCCGCATCTGCAATCACTTCCTCAATATGGGCGCGCATGTGCTCGATGTTGGTGCGTTTACGCCCAACCTTTGGATGATGGATCTGCGCGAAGATTGCATGAATTTCTTTGAACGCGCATCAGGCGCGCGCATGCATTCGGCATGGTACCGCCCCGGCGGCGTCCATCAGGATGTGCCCGAAAAATTGCTGGTTGATATTGGCGAATGGCTCGATGATCGTCTGCCCGGATTGTTCGGCGATGCGATGAGTCTGGTGATCGACAACCGCATCTTCAAACAGCGCAATGTCGATATTGCCGTGGTCAGCCGCGAGGATGCAACGCGCTGGGGTTTTTCCGGCCCGATGATCCGCGCCGCTGGCATCCCATGGGACCTGCGCAAATCTCAGCCTTATGATGTTTACGACCGCATGGATTTTGATATCCCGGTGGGCACAAATTCGGATTGCTATGACCGCTTTATGGTCCGCGTTCGCGAGATTGAGGAAAGCGCAAAGATCATCAAGCAATGCCTCGCGCAAATGCCACAAGGCCCAATTGCAAGCGATGATCGCAAGGTGTCTCCGCCCAAACGCGGCGAGATGAAGCAATCGATGGAAAGCCTGATCCATCACTTTAAGCTCTACACAGAGGGCTTTCATGTGCCCGCTGGCGAAGTTTATGTCGCCACCGAAAGCCCCAAGGGAGAGTTCGGCGTCTATCTGGTAAGCGATGGTTCCAACAAACCCTATCGCTGCAAGATCCGCCCGACGGCTTTCTCACATCTTCAAGCGATGGATTTTATGAGCAAAGGGCATATGCTGCCTGACGCAACCGCGATCCTTGGCGCGATTGATGTGGTGTTCGGGGAGTGCGACCGGTGACAATTAGAAATGTACTCTCGGTTTTGGTAGGACTCGGGATCTGGTTTGGAATTAAGGCAATGTATCCCGATACTGAGATTTGGCAGCGCGCCATTGTTGTGTTCGGCGGAGTTCTGACGCTTTGGGTAGCTTCACTCGCTTTTAGGAAGTCCAATGGCTGATCGTACACCCGCACCCGATACACCCGAATTGCGCGAGCGCTGGGGCTCCTTCACATTCAAGCCCAAGTGGAAAAAGCGCGCCGATACCGAAATCGCCAAATATCCCGATGGCCGCCGGAAATCCGCCGTTATGGCTCTGCTCGATATTGCTCAGCGGCAAGTCGGCGAAGAGACCGAAACGCAAGGTTGGCTCCCGCTGCCCGTCATCGAATATGTCGCATCCTATATTGATGTGCCAGTGATCCGCGTGCTCGAAGTCGCAACCTTCTACTTCATGTATAATATGAAGCCGGTGGGTAAATTCCATGTGCAGGTTTGCGGCACCACGCCCTGCATGTTGCGCGGTTCTGACGACATTATCTCCGCTTGCAAAAAGCGCGGAATGGAGATGGGCCACGTCTCCGAAGACGGCCTTTGGACCCTGACCGAGGTAGAGTGCATGGGCAATTGCGCCACGGCGCCCATGGTCCAAATCAACGATGACAATTACGAAGATTTGACACCCGAACGCCTCGATACGGTTTTGGATGCGCTGGCTGCGGG
>CALFEA010000101.1 GCA_937950385.1 uncultured Altererythrobacter sp.
CACATCACAGCAATTGAATTTGTCGCCCAAGAATCTGAAGACTTGCTCATATGATATTGGCGAAGCGAAAAAACTGACGATGAAAATTCTGGAGTCAAACAGGCCAACTGCGGTAGTTTGCGGCAACGACATCATTTCCCATGGCGTCATTTTCGCCTGTCAGGCGCTCGGCCTTAATGTTCCTCAAGATCTATCGATCGTCGGCATAGGCGACTTCGCGGGGTCAGCTCATATGGAACCCGGTTTGACCACAGTACGACTGCCAGCAAAACGCATAGGCACTTTGGCCGCGAACACTCTCGTCTCCATGAATGAAACGGGTACACCACTAAGAAACAAACACCAAAAGGTCGATATGAGTTTCATGAATAGGGGATCAACTGCAGCTGTTTGATGGACGGTGAAGTGCCGAATGCAGAGTTTTCTTTCTTGTGTATGGTTCGACTAAATTCAAGCAGTCCAATGTCTGCATTCCCTCACTTTTGACTCGCATCCCAAACCGCAGTACACGGCTGTAGGTTTTGAAAATACCTGCCGTCCGTGAGCTTTGCTTTGGTGAAATTTTCTGTTGAATGACTGTCAACCGACATGATCCAATTTGGATGCGGTTTGGTGGCAATGCGGACCCCATCTTCTTAATCGCAGCATCCCAATTGCGAGGTTTGATAGACCATGAGTACTTCAAATACATCGTCCGGATATGTGCCGGATGGAACAATCTTAAAACAACAAGCAAAACGTTTGCGCGCGCATTTGGCGGGCAGTGGACAAACCATCAGTCACGCCACAGCGCTTGAAACGGTTGCCCATCAATACGGGTTCAAAGACTGGAATACACTCAATGCAGCATCGCTTGCGCACAGCGAAGCCCGCTCCGGACAGCCTGATATGTCCAATCATTTCCAAGTGGGAAATTGGGTGAAGGGCGCGTTTATGGGCAAGCCGTTTACGGGCGAAATTCTGGGCGTGCAACTTCATGTATCAGGTTCATACGGGCTCACAATCAGATTCGATGAACCTGTGGATGTGGTTGAATTTGAATCGTTTTCTTCCATGCGCAGTCGCGTGAATGTGCAGGTGGGACCAGACGGAGTTTCTCCTAAGAAGCGATCTGATGGAACGCCCCATTTGGTGCTTCACTGAGACCAAGGGGCCGCTGCTTTTTGTGGTGGCCCTTTCAATTGCCCGTGCTTGCCCCTAAATAAGACGTATGAAAAGACGTCAATTTCTACAGTCGCTGGCTGCTCTTGGTGCAGTTCCACTGGTGCCTTCAATGGGGACAGGTGCGCTCGCATTTAATACTGGTTCCGCTGCAACGCCTGCTGTTAGCGCGCATACTTACAAATGGGCGGAGGTGATTGTGCGCGCTCACAAGACCTCGTCGCTTGCCATGTTGCAACGGCATCTAAGACTGGATGTAGCTGCAGCAAAGGCTTTGCAAAATAAGCTGATCAGCAATGGTGTTATTGGCGCGCATGCCAATGTTTACGGTTTGCACCAAGCGACCAATCCATTGTTCGATGGGTTGTTTCCTCAGCCGTCTAAGATTGCTCAGACGGGGAAAAATTTGAATGAGAAAATGTCGAGTTCTATACGAAACGATGTGGAAAATTTAGATTTTGAGACTGATGTTGGTGAAGACCGAGACGCAAATTTGGAAATTCCTATAACCTCCCTTTACAATGAAGCTGAATGGTCGTCTCATCTAGTAGCTTGAAGTTCCGCCTTGTGGCGCAAATATAGGCCTGTCGATGATCACTGTTCATCATCTCAACAATTCCCGCTCGCAACGCATTTTGTGGCTGCTGGAAGAGTTGGAGATCGACTACGAGATAAAACACTACGAGCGCGATGCCATCACCAATCTAGCACCGCCCGAATTGCTGGAAGTACATCCACTCGGGAAATCTCCGATGATTGAGCTAGATAGACGTTTGATTGTGGAATCAGCTGCGATTGTCGAAGCGATTTGCGCTCGTTTCGCGGCTCACATGGTGCCGCCTGTGAACAGTGATGCGTATCTCAGTCACTTGGAACTGATGCATTTTGCGGAAGGGTCAGCCATGACGCCGATATTGCTGGCACTCTACACTAGCAGATTGGGAGAGGCTGCCGCACCGCTACAGCCGCGCATTCAGCAGCAGATGGACAGTCACTTTGAATATATGGAAGCGCAGTTGCGATCGTCAGGTCATTATGTGCTGGATGAATTGTCAGCTGCGGACGTTATGATGAGTTTTCCAGCCGAAGTCGCAATTTCCCAGGGGCGAGGCGAGAAACTTCCTAATCTATCAGCGTTCGTTGATTGGATTCACAATCGCCCGGCATTCAAGCGTTCTGTCGAAAAGGGTGGGCGCTACCGGTTCGCGCAATCTTGAAAGTTTACAGTCAGCGGCTTGTCGGTTTGTGGGATGCGTTGGAATCTACACGGCCAATGTGAACTCTTTGGCTAGATGTTCCAACCGAAAAAGATGACTGCGCAAAGCAGGCATAGTGCCAAAACTGATTGCAAAATATCTTCGAATTGTAGTTCGTTCATTGCCAAACTCCGACCACTCGTACACAGGCGCTTGAGTTGAATACCGTAAACAAAAGGTTAACGCAACGTAAACTTATGGTTAATGTATGACTTTACGTCGTCGTGTCCATTCTTTCCTCAAATTGGCAATTGTGTTGAATGCACAAATTGATCTTGAAGATAATAGCCAAAATTTACGCGATGACTGAAAGAACGATTATCACTATTGGTGCTCAACAGACATTGCAGATTCGACAAACCGTGTTG
>CALFEA010000102.1 GCA_937950385.1 uncultured Altererythrobacter sp.
GCACAGGCAAGCGGCACGATAATGCAACCGTATTGTTCAAAGACGGTAAAGTCGTGGATGCAGGCACAGGTTTGGCGACAGATGGCTATGCGGTCATTGATGGCACTGGCAAATATGTAACGCCGGGCATTATCGACATCCACAGCCACCTTGGCGATTATGCCTCCCCTTCCGTTCAGGCCCATAGCGACGGCAATGAAGCGACCAGCCCGATGACACCGGACGTATGGGCGGAGCATTCCGTATGGCCGCAAGATCCCGGTTTCAGCCGCGCTATGGCCAATGGCGGCATTACTTCGCTGCAAATTCTGCCCGGCTCTGCCAACCTGATGGGTGGGCGCTCAGTAACGCTGAAGAACGTGCCGAGCCGCACAGTGCAAGGGATGAAATTCCCCGGCGCGCCTTATGGCTTTAAAATGGCCTGCGGCGAGAACCCCAAGCGGGTATATGGCGGACGCGGACGCAAGCCGTCTACGCGGATGGGCAATTTTGCAGTGAACCGCCAAATGTGGCTCGATGCAATTGCTTATGCGGAAAAGGACGATGCAAAACGCGATCTGGCAAAGGAAACTTTGGCAGGCGTATTGGACGGCGATATCCTCGTTCACAATCACTGCTACCGCGCTGATGAAATGGCGCTGGTGATGGATATGGCCAAGGAAATGGGCTATAAAGTCTCTGCTTTCCACCATGCAGTCGAAGCCTATAAAATCGGCGATTTGCTGCGCGAAAATGAGGTGTGCAGCGCGATCTGGGCCGATTGGTACGGGTTTAAAATGGAAAGCTATGACGGCATTCCTGAAAACGCAGCACTCTTGCAAAAAGAAGGCGCCTGCGTGGTTATCCATTCCGATGATGAAAACTCGATCCAGCGCCTCAACCAAGAAGCGGCCAAAGCGCAGGCTGCGGGCAAGCGTTTGGGCATTGAAATTGATGATGCAACCATCATCAGCTGGATTACTTTAAACGCCGCAAAGGCAATGGGCATTGATGAAATGACCGGCAGCCTAGAGGCAGGTAAAATGGCCGATGTAGTGCTGTGGAATGGCGATCCTTTGAGCGTCTATTCCCGGCCTGAGAAAGTCTGGATTGATGGCGCGCTTATGTATGATGCAATGGATCCAAAACGCCGTCCGGTAAGCGATTTTGAGCTCGGCCAGCCCGGTGCAGGAGATGTGAAATGAGAGCGCTCTTGAAAACCGCTACAGCCGCGCTTGCCTTGATAGCCTGCCCTGTATCAGCACAAGACTTCACCATCACCAATGCCACTGTCGGTACAGGTGATGGTAGCGAACCAATAGAAGGCGCAAGCGTAACCGTGCGCGGCGGCAAAGTCGTCGCGGTTGGTGCTGGCGCAGCGCCAACCAGCGGAACCGTGATTGATGGCACTGGCAAATGGGTTACGCCGGGCATCGTCGTCGCCGTAACCGACCTTGGCCTGTATGATGTTGGCGCAGTTAGCAATTCCAACGATAAAGGCGCTGGCGGATCACGTTTTGCAGCGGCCATTGATGTGGCTCCTGCAATAAACCCATCCTCGCAGCATATTAAAGTCAGCCGCGCTGCTGGCATTACGCGCGCATTGGTTACACCCAATCACGGCCCATCGATCTTTGCCGGACAAGGCGCGCTGATCGATTTGGGTGATGACCCTGATGCCGTGCAGCAGGCCCGCGCTTTTCAACTGGTTGATCTGGGTGAAACAGGCGCGCGTATTGCAGGCGGCAGCCGCAGCGCCGTTTATGTAGAGCTGGGCAATGCTCTGAAAGAAGCGCGTGATTTCGCAAATGGCCGGCGCAAAGCCGACGATGCCTTGCTCACCCGCGTCGATGCAGAGGCTTTGGCCCCTGTCGTCACCGGCAAGCAGCAGCTTTATGTCGAAGTCGAACGCGCGGCTGACATTCGCCAAGTGCTTAGCTTTAAACGCTCCAATCCGCGCCTGAAATTGGTGCTGGTTGGTGCGAGCGAGGGCTGGCTAGTGGCCAGCGATATTGCGCGTGCAGGCGTGCCGGTTATCGCAGATGCATTGGATGATTTGCCCAGCAGCTTTGAACAGCTTGCAGCGACACAGAGCAATGTTGGCCGCATGCATGCAGCCGGCGTCAAAGTTGCAATTGGCCGTTTGGCAGGCAGCACTGATGGCCACCCACGCTCTGCTGCGCAATTTGCCGGCAATTTGGTCGCATTGAACAATGTGCCGGGCGCAAAGGGCCTGAGCTGGGGCCAAGCCTTGGCGACAATCACTTCGCGCCCTGCAGAGATTGCAGGCCATGGCGGTAAATTCGGCGTGATCGCGCCGGGTGCCACGGCCGATATTGTGCTATGGGATGGCGATCCGCTGGAAGTATCCACTGCGCCAACCCGCGTCTTTATCGACGGGGTGGAGCAGCCGCTGGACAGCCATCAAAGCGAGCTTGCAAAACGGTACCGTGATCTCGATGAAAGCGACCTGCCCAAAGCGTATGATTGGTGAGCAACTTTTGGTAAAAACATTCAAAGCTCTGCTTTCAATGGAGAAGCAGGAAAGCATGCAGGAGACACAATGCTCAACCCTCGTATCCTAACCGTTGCGGCAGCTATCAGCCTAGTCGGCTTGCCCCATAGCGTATTGGCCCAATCTGAGGCTCAGAAGCAATATCAAGCGCAAATTCAGGCGCAAGCTCAACCAAAGGTTCAAACTCCACCAGTGGTCAGCTGCAAGAACCCGCAAGCGCTACAGCAATCTTTGACAGCTATCCTCAGTGACTATGGCAGAGTGCAACAACTCTCGATCATGCAGTCTTTTTTTCGGATCAGCTTTTCAGCTCGAAGTGCACGACATTTGGGCTATTCAACGATCTGGGGCTATGACAAGAAATACGTAGAAAGCTGGGCGAAGCGATCCACCAATGCTTTCTTAGACGATGGCCGGATGGATGATAACCTTCAGGCCTACCGCGGCAGCAGCCGTATTGGCCACAGCACCCGGGCATCCTATAACAAGTTCATCGACTACCATTGCTGGTCCGTTGAAGGCATGGATGCGCAAACGATTTTGAGCAAAGGTGCCGACAAGAAATTCATCAATACTTTGCGACGAGGAAAAGCATGGAAAGAGGCGAGGCAGCAAGGGCGCACGGTCGGCGAAAGATATTGAAATCGTGCAATCGCACCGGAACTGAGAACGAATGATGCAGAAACGCAATACGCTATTTTTGGCCGGTGCGAGTGCCGCGTTGTTGAACGCTACGCCGCTCGTTGCACAGGATGCTGCAGGTGAGCCTGATCCGACCAAAACAATGGAATGGCATAGCGAGCAACAAGCCTATCCCACTGGTTTGAAAACCGCTGATGGATGGCATTTTGTTCAAGGCGGCCTGCGCTGGCGCTGGCTAGAATATAATGGCTCTGACACAAACGCGAGTATCAGCGACACGATCACGATCCATTATGAAGGCAAGCTGCTGGACGGTACAGTGTTTGACAGCTCTTACGAGCGCGGCGAGCCGGCGACTTTCCCGCTGGGCCGTTTGATCGAGGGTTGGAAGCTGGCAATCCCGAAGATGGGCCTTGGCGAAACCATTGAGATCGTCATCCCTTCTGATCTGGCCTATGGTCCAAGCGGCGGCGGGCCTATTCCGGGCGGCGCAACTTTGATTTTCAAGGTCAAATTGATTGCGATTGAGGGCCAATAGTCACCGCATTAAAAGGTAGGAAGAGCGCAGAAAATGGACGCAAACTTGATTGCATTGCTGGCCGCCAATATCGCCTTTGTCGGGACCCATTTTCTAATGTCACACACGTGGCGGCGGCACATTCAAGCGCTGGCAGGCAACACCGGCTTTATGGTGGTATATTCTGTCGTCAGCCTAGCGCTGTTTGTTTGGATTATTCTGGCATTCCGCGCTTCACCCACGGCTGATCTGCCTGGCACTGGTGAGGCGGGTTGGATCATTTCAACCGCGCTAATACTGCCCGCGCTGATCCTATTTGCAGGCTCTTATGTCGGTAATCCGGCGATGCCCATGCCGGGGGCAGAGGAGGCCGCGCGCGCCGAGCCCAAGGGCGTCTTTGCAATCACGCGCCACCCTATGATGTGGGGCTTTGCCTTGTGGGCCGCTTCGCATTTACTGCTCTATTATAGCTGGCGCACGATGATTACGGCGGGGGCTATGGGCTTTCTCGCCCTGGTCGGTGCGCGCATGCAAGACCGCAAGAAACGCGCAATCATGGGTGCTGATTGGGAGTTGTGGGAGAGCCGCACAAGCTATTGGCCGCGCCTGCATAAATTCGCATCCGCAGGGCTTTTCCCTTGGGCGATGGCGCTCATCCTATTTGTATTTTTAAGCTGGCTGCATATTCCGTTGGCCGGCATTTCAGCCGGTATTTGGCGCTGGTTTTAGAGCCATTTCGTACTGAAATTTCAGGAGCTCAGCGGGCACAAATGCGCATCTACCATTTGCGCGGTTTCTCACCGTCGACAAACAGATGCTGCCCGCTCCATTCGCTGATTGCGGCATAGGCTGGGCGCAAATCCTCTCCGGCCTTGGTCAGGACGTAATCGGCGCGCTTGGTATCGGGCGGATCGCGCTTTAGCAGCCCAGCCTCGGCCATCATGGCAAGGCGCGAAGAAAGCGCAGCGCGGCTAATCGGCAGGCGGGACATAAAATCCTCAAACCGCGACACGCCTAAGAAGGCCTCCCTCAAGATAAGGATGACCCATCTGTCGCCCAGAATTCTGGATGCTCGGCCAATCGGGCATGGTGAGCGGGAGGCTTCATATCGCTTCATAGGTCTACTTATCAGACTTGTGCTGAGTCGATGCAAGTGTCATATAGTCTGTAAATAAGACTTAAGGAATATTTATGACCGACACTCGCTTTAGCTCTCCCGAAGCGTCCATCGCTTATATGAAAGAAGTCGCGGTACAACGTTCAGGCTTCTCCAACTGGCTGGGTGTTGAACCGGTCAAAGTGTGGGAGGGCGAATCGGAATTGTTTCTCGCCATGAGGCCCGACCTTACCCAGCATCACGGCTTTGCCCACGGCGCGATCGTGGGATTGATGGCGGACAATGCCTGTGCGTGGGCGGCGGCCAGCGCAGTAGGCGATGTCGTGACCGGGTCCTATTCCATTAATTTCCTGGCGCCTGCGATTGGTGCCGCTCTGCGGTCCAAAGGCACGGTGATCAAGGCTGGCAAACGCCAAGTGGTTGTACGCGCCGATGTTTGGAGCGAAGACGCGGATGGCAAGGCGAAATTGGTCGCTTGCGCCCAAGGCACCATAATCCCAACAGGCAAAGTGGAATTGCCGCGCTAACCACGCGCCTCTTAAAGCCCGCGCTGCGCCAACCAATCGCGCTGCGCAATAACAACCGCATCAGCGTTCATCTGATTATGGCCCAGCCCCTCAAACAATAGGAACTCAGCATCTTTTGCAGCGCGGTATAGCGCTTGACCATTGGCAGGCGGGATAAGCGTGTCGGCAGCGCCGTGGGTGATAAGGATCGGCATGGTCAGCGCACCAATTTTACCCTCATTGTCAAAGCGGTCACGGATCAACCACCGCACCGGCGCCCATGGGACGGCGTCGGCGGCAATGTCCGTAAGCGAACGAAACGGCGCGTTCAGCAGCAAAGCGGCAGGCCTATGCTCCGTTGCCATTTGCACAGCCGTACCGCTACCGATTGAATAGCCCGATATGATCAGCTCGCCCGCAGCAATCCCCTCGCTTTGCAAAAAGGCAATTGCAGCACGGCCATCTTGGTAAAAACCGAACTCTGAAGGGTTGCCTTCATTGCCGCCATAGCCGCGATATTCGGGCAGCATCACACCATAACCCTCTGCTTCAAGCAGCCTATTACCAGCCAAAGACCCCAGCAGGCTGTCGCCATTGCCATGCCAGTAAATCACGGTTGGCTTGCCGAGCGAGGCTGGTTTGTAAAGCGCACGGGTTTTGATGCCGTCCTGCGCCGTCAATATCACCTCAGCAAAGCCGGGCGGAGGCTCAGGACGGTCTTGCGGAGCGGGGTAAAACAGCTTTGCCTGAAACAGCCATAAAAGCAGCAGAACAGCGCCATAAAAGACCCCGATCCCAAGCAGAATATTGCCAAGCATTTTCATCGAAGACCCTTGCGCCTAATCGCCAGTGAAATTGGCCTGACGCTTCTCAATCAGCGCAGCAACGCCCTCCATATGGTCGGCTGTGGGATGCATTAGCGCCTGCGTATTGGCCGCCATTTCCAGCGCCGTATCATAGGAAATTTGCGTGCCTTGGCGTAGCAAGTTTTTAGTGTGGCGCAGCGAATGGGGCGGCATAAGCGCGATTTTGTCGGCCATTGCGCGCGCCTCTGCCAGCAATTCATCATGCGGCACGACGCGGCTAACCAGCCCCCAATTTTGCGCTTGCTCAGCCCCGATCACATCGCCGGTGTAAAACAGTTCTGACGCCCGGCTCATGCCGATCACGCGCGGCAAAATCCAAGTGCCGCCGTCCCCTGGAATAATGCCGAGTTTGAGGAATGTGACGCCGAACTTCGCTTTATCACTCGCAATCCGAATATCTGCAAGGCAGGCGACATCGCAGCCCAGCCCAATTGCAGCACCATTGACCGCCGCAATCACTGGCACGCGAAGGCCATGAAGCGCGCGCAAAATGCGGTGAATATTGTTGCGATATCCATCGGAGATTGTCGGCGGATTACCGCCAAATGTGCCGGAACGCTCCTTCATCGCTTTCACATCGCCGCCTGCTGAAAATGCTCGCCCTGCGCCCGTTAGAATGACGCAGCGCACCTCGGTATTTTCATTGATTGCGCGGGCAGCAGCTTCGAATTCCTCGCCGTCACCAGCAGCGCCCAAAGGGTTCATCGTGTCGGCGCGATCAATCGTCAGAATGGTGACGTGGCCGCTGTTTTCAATCTGGAGTAAGCTCAATATTCTATCCTCATTCATGCGTTGTAAGGGTAGTAACCCTAAGTAAGGCGCTCGGCCAGTTCGCTCTTGCTCACCCGCGTGGGAGCATTTAAATTGGTATCCGACGCCTCAGGAGAGATATTTGTCTACGCTTGCAACTCTCATTCTTGCACCCGCAGTCATGGCAGCCCAGCCTGCATTGCCTGCGCAAATGCCGGTGGCAGCATCTAG
>CALFEA010000103.1 GCA_937950385.1 uncultured Altererythrobacter sp.
CGAGCGCATGGAAGAACCCAAGCATGCGCGCCGATTGCTGTGCTGGCAGACGCGATACCGCGACAGCAAATAGAGTGAAGAATATTGTCAGCGGCAGCATCGCGGTCTCCGCCGCAGCTGCGATTATATTCGGCGCTATAAGTGAGGCAATAAAAGCGAAAACTCCAGGCACTTCGCCGGCGTCTTGTTGTCCATCAGTTATGAAGAACGCTGCATCCTTGGAGATATGAAACACATCAAGCAAAATGGGCATCATTACAGCCGTAAACAGGCCGCCCAAAATCAAGACGCCGAACACTAACGCCAAGAATTTGCGCGCCGCTGCACCTGCCCTTGCGGCTTCCGCCATTTGCGCAATTCCCAGCACCAATAGTGCCGCGACCAAAGGAATAATCGTCATCTGCAATGCGCGCAGCCACAGGCTGCCGATCAGCGCGACTGCGGAAGTCAGCTCTTCTGCCAAGCCCTGTGCCGACAACACAGCCCCTAGCAACAATCCGCCGATTAAACCGGCCAGTGTCAGGCCAACAGGTAGGCGGATCGCCACCAATTCGAACCGCTCGGATGTCACTTGTGTCAAAACAGTTTACCCCATCTGGCGCAAATGCACCTTTCCAAGCTGCGATAACCGCGCCAAGACCTGATGACAAATGGTGCCAGACGTCTAAAGCACTAAACCAAACGAATATACGGCAGGGAACAGCCACAATGGCGACAAGCAAATCACGCAAGTTCTTTGGCACTGATGGGATCAGGGGCCGCACCAATTCTGATGTGATGACATCGGAAATGGCAATGAAAGTCGGCCAAGCGGCGGGCGGGCATTTTATGCGCGGCGCACACCGCCACCGCGTCGTGATTGGCAAAGACACACGCTTGTCGGGGTATATGATCGAAAGCGCTTTGGTCGCAGGCTTCACTAGCGTGGGCATGGATGTGATCATGACTGGCCCGCTGCCAACCCCTGCGATTGCCCTTATCACTCGCGAAATGCGTGCCGATTTGGGCGTTATGATTTCGGCCAGCCATAATCCATATGAAGACAATGGGATCAAATTGTTTGGCCCCGATGGCTTTAAATTGTCAGATGAAGACGAGCTTGAAATCGAAAAGCTGCTCGAATTGCAGCCAGCTTTGGTCGATGCCTCGCAAATTGGCCGGGCCCGCCGGATTGAAGATGCGCGCGGGCGTTATATTCACGCAGTCAAACAGTCCGTGTCCGACACCATCCGTTTCGATGATCTGAAAGTTGTGGTCGATTGCGCCAATGGCGCGGCCTATCAAGTTGCGCCTTCAGCGATCTGGGAATTGGGCGCAGAAGTCATCACTCTGGGCGTCACACCCAATGGGACCAATATCAATGATGGGGTCGGCTCCACCTCGCTAGGCGCGCTGCAAGCCAAAGTGGTCGAAGAAGGCGCAGACATTGGAATCGCGCTGGATGGCGATGCTGACCGGCTAATCGTCGTCGATGAGAAGGGCCGCGCCGTGGATGGCGACCAGTTAATGGCGCTGATCGCAGGCCGCATGCATGAAAAAGGTCAGCTTACCGGCGGCGGCGTTGTCGCCACAGTCATGTCCAATTTGGGACTAGAGCGTTATTTGCAAAGCCTTGGCATGACATTGGAGCGCACGTCTGTTGGCGACCGCTATGTGCTTGAACGCATGAAATCCGGCGGCTTTAACATAGGCGGCGAGCAATCGGGTCATATGATCCTGCTTGACCATGCGACAACGGGCGATGGCACAGTGGCGGCATTGCGCGTTCTCGCCAGTCTGGTGCGTTCTGGCAAACCTGCTTCGGAATTGCTGCATGTGTTCGATCCCGTCCCGCAATTGCTCAAGAATGTGCGCTATGGCGGGGCCAATCCACTGAATGATGATGCGGTCAAATCCGTGATCGCTGCCGCTGAAACAGAGCTGGAAGGCAAAGGCCGGTTGGTCATTCGCAAGTCGGGCACAGAGCCGCTCATCCGCGTCATGGCAGAGGGCGATGACAGCGCGCAGGTCGAGGCGGTTGTTGACCGCATTTGCGACGCTGTGAAGGCAGCTGTCTAATGCTGGAAATGCGCCCCGACTGCGAGAGATGCGGCGCAGACTTACCGGCTGAGGCACCCGGCGCTTTCATCTGCAGTTTTGAATGCACCTTTTGTGCTGCCTGCGCTGAAAAGACGGATGATGCCTGCCCCAATTGCGGCGGCGAATTGATGGATAGACCGGCTCGCAGCAAGGCCGCTCAAGAGAAATATCCAGCTTCTACAAAACGGATGTTCAAAGCTTGATGGATACACTTATTCCCCCGCGCATTCTCGCCATTGCAGGCTCTGACTCCAGCGGTGGTGCAGGTATTCAGGCCGACATCAAAACGATCACAATGCTGGGCGGCTATGCGATGAGCGCCCTTACCGCAGCAACCGCGCAAAACAGTATCGGCGTGCAAGCCATTGCGCCAATGACACCTGAATTTGTAGGCGAGCAAATCCGTTCCTGCGTCAGCGATATTGGCGTTGATGCAGTGAAGATCGGTATGTTGCATGATGAGGGCATTATCGCCGCCGTAGCCACTGAGATCGACAAACTGGCCGACACTATCCCAGTTATCTTAGATCCGGTGATGATCG
>CALFEA010000104.1 GCA_937950385.1 uncultured Altererythrobacter sp.
CTACCGGCAATTCCAAAGTCGTCAGCATTGAAGTGCGCGACCCCAAACGCCCTGAATTTGGCGTGATGAATATGATCTTCGTCAAAGACCAATCTGCACCAGGCGGTTTGCAATTGACCCATTGGGTTGCACTGGATTCGCAGAATCATCGCACCACGGTTCGCCTGCGGAATCACAACTACGGTCTTGCGGTCGCCGACAGTGCGTTCAAGTTCAAAGACCCCCGTAAAACAACTCGTCGCCCGCGCTAAACGGTTGGACCTCGACCGGTTGGCCACTTGCGGCCAATATCTGTCTCTCGTTCATTTTGGCGAAAGCGATTTAATCGTAGTTTACAACTCTGAAGCGGTTCGCTGGCGGGGTTTCCCCCCTGTTATCCCGGTCGGTGAATAACGCCGCTTTAGTCCAAGCGTGACGAACGCTCACTAGGAACCTCTGGCCCATTGCCCCCGGGTCAGAGGTTTTTTGCTCTTCGGTATGTGTTTGTATTCCGTACGCCATCCGGCGCGCGATATCCTCGCTCATGCGATCTAAAGATCGTGTCGCTGCGGGCGGGCACTTGCCCTTGCGGCTCACTGCGTTCGCCGAGCCAGTCCAATCCGAGAGGCATCAACTGAGAAGTCTGTAGGACTAAGCCGCAGTCCTATTCCTTCCACCCAAGCGCTTTCACGATGATGTCATAGATAAGGTCCTGCTCGATCACGCCGCGCACTTTGTCAGAACCGGGGCCTTGGCCGTAAAGCGCGACATCCTCGCCCGCATGGGTTTCGCTGCCAGTTGGGATTGCAGATTGCTGCCGAGCATTAACGCCGGTCTCTGGGATCGGACGTTCTGCCATATTGGCGATTGAGCCCGGCCCATTGCCATATCCCAGCGTTGTGTACGGCTTGCCGTCTTCTGCCTTTGCGGCCTCAGCCACTTCATCGCCGCCGCCTGATGGCGGCACCACGAGGCCCAAGATGTCATTCCCGCGCCGCGGGTAGCCAGCAATGGTGAACACATGGCTGTGATCAGCCGTCACAAGGATCAGCGTTTCGTCCATATCGACGCTAGCGATGGTGGCCTTGATTGCCTTGGCGAACTCGACCGCCTCTTCCAGCGCAAAGCCCGCTTTGCCGGCATGGTGGCCATGATCAATCCGGCCGCTCTCAACCATCAGATAATAGCCATTGTCGTTCCGGCGCAGCCGCGCAATCGCAGACATCGTCATCTCGGTCAGCGTTGGCTCAGATGCGCCTTTGTCGCCAGTCTTCTCCGCCATATATGTCATATGGCTGGGCGAGAATATGCCAAGCACAGGCTTGCCAACCGGCGCTGCGCTCATCTCATTGGCCGTGGTCGCATAGGTGCCGCCAGTGCGCGCCACCCATTCTGCGGGCAGGTCAGCGGCATCATCTGCGCGCCTTCCCCCTTTATCCTTGCCAAAGAACGCCCCTGTGCCGCCGCCCACTGCAAAGTCGAAATCGGCATCGACCAATTGTCTCGCAATATCATCGCAGCCTTTGCCGCGTTCCTCTTCAGGGATGGCGGCATCTGCTTCCCAATTGCGATCCGCTGCGCGCGCATAAACGCTGGCGGGGGTTGCATGGGTAATGCGCGCTGTGGAGACAATCCCCAATGCCATGCCGCGCTCTTTCACTTGCTCACCGAGCAAGGGCAGCGGATTGGCAAGGCCAGAGGCGCAATCGCCGCGCGTTACCTTTGAGCTTACTCCCAAAACGCCAATTTTGGTTTTTTCGCCCGAGTGCATGGCTGTCGCCGTGCCTGCACTGTCGGCAACCTGTGCATTGGTGTTGTACGTTTTGACCAGCGCAACATTGTCAAATTCTTCAAACGGCAGAACATATTCCTCGCCCGTCTGGCCTAGTTTTTGCCCAGCATAAATACGCGCCGCTGTGATGGTGGAAATGCCCATCCCATCGCCGATAAACAGGATGACATTCTTTGCCTTTTTGGGTGCTTGCGCCTGCTCCATCACCGGAGCTGGCGCGCTCGCAACGCCCCGTGCGCCTTGATCATAAGAGCAAGCGCCAAGCGGCACAGCTGCCAGTGCAAGCACAAGCGAAGAACGGCGAAAAATGGTCATTGGCGATTTCCTTCGGATAGATTGCGGCCAGCCTATCCGCTTTCCCTATGGCATTTCAATGACACTGCGGCGCGCGCAGGTGTTTATTTTTACCCACGCGCCCTCTAAGCCCTATTTCATGATCTCTGTAGCCACTTGGAATATCAACTCGGTCCGCTTACGATTGCCGATTGTCGAACGTTTTTTAGCAGAAGAAGCACCCGATGTGCTGTGCCTGCAAGAAATCAAATGTCAGGAGCATCAGTTCCCTTACGAGGCTTTGGCCGCAGCCGGTTATGAGCACGCCGCAGTGCACGGGCAAAAGGGCTATCACGGGGTCGCAACAATCAGCCGCTTGCCGCTGAAGGAATATTCCCGCCACGATTGGCAAGCCAATGGCGAAGCGCGGCATGTCGGCGTGGAATTGGAAGGCAGCGGCATGCGCATCGACAATGTCTATGTGCCAGCCGGCGGCGATGAGCCCGACTGCGATAAAAACCCCAAATTCGGGCAAAAGCTCGATTTTCTGGCAAGGATGACGGATTGGGCTTGCGATATTGCTGGCGAAGGGCACAAGGCTGGCACTTTGATCGTCGGCGACTTTAACATTGCGCCTTTGCCAAGCGACGTTTGGGGCCACAAACAATTGCTCAAAGTCGTCAGCCACACGCCGATTGAAGTGGACACTTTGGGCCGGTTCCAAGCCGCGCATGATTGGGTCGATCTGGGCCGCGAATTTATCAAGGATCCTGACCGCTATTACAGCTGGTGGAGCTATCGGTCGAAAGATTGGACCGCCAATGATCGCGGGCGGCGCTTGGATCATATGTGGGCCAGTCCCGTCCTCGCGGCCAAAGCATCGGGGCACCGATTGCGCGAAGATATTCGCAGCTGGGAAAAGCCTTCCGATCACATTCCGCTGATTACGGAATTTGACCTCTGAGCAGCCAATCGCCTTCGCCCGAACGCCGCGTTGCACTGGCGATTGATGCGCTGCGCCATGGCTGGCCGATTCAGCTTGAAGGCGCGCCTTCGCTGCTGCCAGTGGAAACCGCGATGGGCGGCGTACACTCCGCGCAAATGCTGATTTCTTCCGCGCGTGCAGCCACATTGAAACTCGTCAATCAGGCCGATGCTGCCGTGCCGCATGCACCAGTTCTCATTCGCGGCGCAGATGCGTTTTCACTGGACAGCGCCCGTCCGATTGCAGACCCCGCGCTCGACTTGGGCTCTCCGTTTAAGGGGCCGTTCAAAGCAGAGGCGTTGGCGTGGGAAGACGCCGCCAAAACCGGTTTGGAGTTAGCGCGTATCGCGGGCATTTTGCCTGCCTTCATGGTCGATCCATCGGATGCTGGCGAAGCGCAGGCAGTGGCTGCAAGCGACATTGCAGCATGGAGCGATACCGGGAACCTCGCCATCGCAACCCGCGCGCGCCTGCCGGTGGATGCGAGCGATACAGCCGAGATTATCGCCTTCCGCTCGCCGCATGATCTGCGCGAACACGCAGCCCTCGTTATCGGCAAACAAACCGGCGACACAATGCCGCTCGTCCGCCTGCATTCCGAATGCCTGACCGGCGATGTCCTAGGCAGCTTGAAATGCGATTGCGGCCCGCAATTGGACGCAAGCTTGCATGCCATGGCAGAAGAAGCGCGAACAAATAATGGCTGGGGCGTATTGCTTTATATGCGGCAAGAAGGGCGCGGGATCGGCCTCATCAACAAGCTGCGCGCCTATCAATTGCAAGACCAAGGATTTGCCACAGTCGAGGCCAACGAACGGCTCGGCCTGCCTGATGAGGCTCGGGATTTTCCTGTCGCAGCGCGAATGCTCGATCTTCTGGGCGTGCGCAGCATTCGCTTAATGACAAACAATCCCAAGAAAGTCGCTGCGCTTACCAAAGCCGGCGTCACTGTGACCGAGCGCGTACCGCATCAACTGCCCGACAATCCGCACAATGCCCGCTATCTGGCCACCAAGCGCGATAAATCCGGCCATTTGCTTTCGTGAACGGCCCAGCGGTCCCCATTACCATTCGCCCCGAAGCGCTCGGCGACGAAGACACTATCTTTGCTCTCACGCAAGCAGCCTTTGCCGAAATGCCTTTTAGCATAGGCGATGAGCAGCATCTGATCAACCGCCTGCGCAGAGACGGCGACCTGACCTTGTCACTGGTTGCGGAGGACATTGAACGGATCGTCGGCCATATTGCGATTAGCCCGGTGACAATCTCCGATGGGTCACAGGGATGGTTTGGCCTTGGCCCGGTGTCTGTCTGGCCTGAGCTGCATCATCGCGCCATTGGCGGCACGCTCATCAAACGCGCAATCGCCGATATGCGCATGCGCGGTGCGCAAGGTATCGTTCTGCTCGGCAGCAATATCTACTATCCGCGCTTCGGATTCGAGCACCAGCCGCAACTGACCTATACCGGCCCGCCGCCTGAGTTTTTCCAAGTGCTGCGGCTAGACGGGAATATGCCAAGCGGCGAGGTGAAATTTGCGCCTGCTTTTGGTTGAGAAACGGCTCGCTTACCGCTTTTGGTAACGGGTTAGTCCAGCCGCCAGCTCATTCTCACCGATGGCCAGATTGTGCCCTGTCCAATCCGCGACAAATACGGAACCACGCTTGAGGCCCGGTACAAAACGCGCGACATTGCCATTGATTTTGAGGCCATCGGCACGGTGCAGCAATTGCTCTGCGCCCACAGCAATAAAGGCGGAATAATTTTCTTTGTTGCGCCCTTGGACAAACCAGTTTTCTTGGATCGTGCCGGTTCCGCCAGCAGGCAGATCGATCATATAATTGGTCGCCCGGCCATTGGCGTCATCAAAGCTGTTGGCTGTAATATCATGGCGCGCCGCGCGCGATTTGAGATAATGCCCGCCCATGCCGCGCTCAAACCGGCTGCGGCTGACTTTGAGCGAACCATAATCGCCAATATAGATCGAATGCGCACAGCCTGCGGAATTTTCGCAAGTGCCAAGGCCCGAAAACGTGACCTTGTCGATCACAATGCGTCCGTTCGGATCATTGCCGGTCAAAATGCCTTGTTGGCTTTTATCAAACCAGCTTTGCCTAACGGTCAGATTGCCCTTTTCCAGACGGATACCCGCGCCATTGCCATCGCCCACACGCATATTGCGAAAGGTTAGCCCACTCACCTGTGCGCTTTGCCCGCGTAAAACCAGCGCCGCTTTTCCCTCGCAAGTCGCGCTGTCAAAAACCACTGCGCCCGCTTTGCGTGCTTTATAATGGATCGCACCGCCTTGCTGCACTGCGCATTGCCGGTAAGTGCCCGGCGCGATTTCGATTGTCGCACGCGCGTTGCCGATCCGGCTCACGGCATCTTGCAGGCTGCCGAAGCTCTCACCGGATTCGGTGATCGTAAAAGCTCTATTATTCTGCGCATTGACCGAGCTTAGCGGGAATGCCGCCAGTGTCAGCGATGCAAAAACAGCCATTGCCAACGGTTTGGTGGCGCGGTGGCTGGGTGAGGGGCAGGCGGCGTGTGTGATCGAATGTTCCATAGCGCGAATCTATAGGGCATCTCGGCCGCTTAAAGCAGAATTTCCGCGTCACTGTCCCTGTCCTGCACACCCATATGGCCGGACCTTAACCGCCAAAAAATCGCAGAAATTGGGCTATAACACGAATTACCAAGCAAAAATTTGCTTGCGCCCCACCTCGGCACTATACCTAGGCTTCTTGCGCGTTTTTAGACGGGTAGGACTCATGAGAATTAGGAGAAACGGGTTATGAAAAAATTTGCACATGTGCTGATCGCCTCGGGCGCTGCGCTTACACTGGCTGCTTGCGGCAGCTCTGACGACGCTTCGGTAGAAGCGGAAGAAGATACTGTAGAAATGCCTGCGGATAGCGCAATGGAAGCGACTGACGAAGCACCTGCTGAAGACGGTGATGCGGCTGCTGAAGCTACCACTGGCGAAGGCGAGGCTGCTGCTGAAGCGGCACCTATCGATGCAGGCGATACTGCTGCAACCTCTGCTCCTTCAGAAGCAGAAGTTTCCGCCGCTGCTGATGATGCTGCCAATGTTGCAGCTGACGTTGAGGCGGCTGTTGCAAAGGCTGAAGGCGCTGTTGAGCAAGGCAAAGACGTCATTGGCCAAGCCAAAGACGCTGCTGATTCTGTAGGCGCAATGGTAGAATAAACGCGATTGCGTTTCGCGTGGCCACATGCCGCGCACAAAATTCGGGCGGAAAGTTTGGTGGAGCACTCCACCGGCCTTTCCGCCCTTTTTGTTGTTATTTTGGGGATATGCCCGCAGCGCAATTGCGCTATTGTTGGGTCCATGAAAAATCACTCTTTCACTATTCCATCCCTCATCATCGCCTCCTTGGTCTTGGCTGCATGCGGGCAAACCAATGAAGAAGCGGGGCCGGGCGGAGTTAGCGCTGGCGAGGCAGAAGCGCTGGATGATGCGGCAGAAATTATCGAAGCGCGCCGTTTGCCGGTAGAGGCTTTTCCAGAAAACACCGCCAATAATGGCGCACCGCTTCCGCCTGAAAGACCGGCCGAAGAAGCGCCCGAGCAAGACGGCGAAGCTTCGCAATAACCCCATTTCGACAATAAGGATCTGAAAAGCATGAGCCAAAACGGCCACCACTTGGGAATGGATGCTGACACGTTCGAGCAATTTATCGACCAATTGCAACGCTATGTCCGTGAACGCCTGATCCCTGCCGAAGCAGACGTCATTGCCAATGACGCCGTGCCTGAGGATATTCTTGCGGAAATGCGCGAAATGGGTCTGTTTGGCCTGACCGTGCCAGAGGAATTTGGCGGCGCGGGCCTCAACACATCGCAATATGCCCGCGTAATCCACTGCCTCGCTTATGCAGCGCCTGCATACCGCTCAATCGTCTCGATCAATGTCGGCATGTTCAATTCTGCGCTGAAAAATGGCGCAACGGACGCGCAAAAGGCCGAGTGGTTTCCGCGCATTGCGGCAGGCGAGATTGCATGCTTTGGCCTGACCGAACCAGGCTCAGGTTCCGACAGCGCGGGCCTTGCCACCACCGCCGTGCCCGATCCGTCAGGCAATGGTTGGATTTTGAACGGCTCTAAGCGCTACATCACCAATGCCCCGCAAGCACGCGTCGCGCTGATTATGGCGCGCACGGAAAAAGAGGCTCTGCCCAAAAACGCTCATGTCAGCGCCTTTATTGTGCCAATGGATACGGCCGGAATGTCGACCAGCAGCGCGGACAAAAAAATGGGCCAAATGGGCAGCCAAATTTCCGACATAATGCTCGACGATGTGAAAGTGCCCGGCGATGCCCTACTTGGCGGGGAAACCGGCAAGGGTTTCCGTTTTGCCATGCAGAGCCTCGATAATGGCCGTATTTCCGTAGGCGCAGCGGCGACAGCCTATGCGCGCCGCGCTCTCGATAGCGCGCTGAAATACGCCAATGAGCGCAAGGCCTTTGGTGAACCGATCGCCAATTTCCAGCTGATCCAGCAAATGCTGGCGGAAAGCGATATGGAGATTTACGCCGCTGAGGCAATGATGGCCGATGTGACGGCGCGCGCAGATCGCGGTGAGAATATCCTGCGCAAAGCCGCCGCCTTTAAAGTCTTCGCCAGCGAAATGTGCGGACGGGTCGTCGACCGCGTCGTGCAGATCTACGGGGGCGCGGGGTATTTGGCGGAATATGATGCCGAACGCTTCTACCGCGATGCCCGCATCTACCGGATTTATGAAGGCACGACGCAGATCCTCTATCTCCAGATTGCCAAACACATGCTGAGAGAATTTGAAAATGTATAACCTTCTCAGCGACCTTAAAATCATCGAGGTTTCCAGCTTCGTCGCCTCGCCCACCGCTGGATTATATGCCGCGCAAATGGGCGCAGATGTCGTTCGCGTCGATCACACTGCGGGCGGGCTGGATTACCACCGCTATATGCTCACCAAAGAGGGGCGCTCGCTCTCTTGGGAAAACCTCAATCGCGGCAAGAAGTCGGTCGCATTGGATTTGCGCAGCGGCGAAGGGCGCGAGCTATGCGCTGAACTTGCACGCAAAACCGGCCAGTTGATTACCAATCTACCGGAACAAAGCTTCCTTAGTCATGACGTGCTGGCGAAGGGCCGTGAAGACCTGATCAGCGTACGAATTATGGGCTGGCATGATGGGCGCCAAGCGATGGATTTCACCGTCAATGCCGCCAGTGGATATCCGCTGATGTGCGGGCCTGCGGATTGGGATCAGGCCAGCGCGCCTCCGGTCAATCAAGTCCTACCCGCTTGGGATTTTATCACCGGCGCCTATGCCGCCTTTGCGCTGCTCGCCGCCATTCGTCACCGCGATGCGACGGGCAAGGGGCATGAGGTGCGCATCCCGCTCGGCAATGTTGCCATTGGCACGATGGCGAACGCGGGGGCCTTGGCGGAAATGCGGTATCGCGGCGCTGACCGGCAGCGGCTCGGCAATGCAATTTGGGGCGCTTTCGGCACGGATTTCAAATCACGCGATGGCAAAAGATTTATGGTTGCCGCACTCACCGCAAAACAATGGGCCGGACTGATCGAAGCATTTGGCGTCGAGGCTCAAATCACCGCATTGGAAGCTGAGCTTGGTGTGCGTTTTGCTGATGGCGACACGCCGCGCTTTGTCCACCGCGAGCGCCTGTTTGCTGTCTTCCAAGCCGCCGCCGATGACCATGACTATGATGATCTGGCCGCGCGCATGGGCAAAGCGGGCACAACGTTTGAACGCTACCGCACTATGCATGAGGCCTCGCATGATCCCGTTTTGATAGACGACAATCCACTGTTTGGCCCTTCGCCCGATAACCCATCCGGCTTTGACTATCCCGCGACGCGCAGCTTTGCGCAGATGCATGGCGAGCCTGCGGGCGACCCCGCCCGCGCGCCCTATTTGGGCGAGCATAGCGAGGAGGTTTTGGCGACACGCTTGGGGCTTTCATCCGGCGCTATCGGCAAATTGGTAGACAGCGGCACAGTCGCGCTTTCCGACAAGGACAAATAGAATGACCACCCGCACAAACCGACGCGCAGCCATCGTATCACCGCTCCGCACGCCAGTAGGCAAATTCCTCGGCACGCTAGCGCCCATGAACGCAGGCGAATTGGGCGGGATTATCCTCAAAGCTTTGATCGAGCGCAGCGGGATTGACCCCGCGCGCGTCGATGATGTTGTCTTCTCCCAAGGCTATGGCAATGGCGAGGCCCCATGCATCGGCCATTGGTCTTGGCTGGCGGCTGGGCTGCCTTTGGAAGTGCCGGGATATCAGCTGGATCGCCGCTGCGGATCGGGTGTTCAGGCCATCGCCAATGCGGCCATGATGGTGGAAACCGGCATGGCTGATGTCGTGGTTGCCGGCGGGTGTGAAAGCATGTCCAATGTCGAGCATTACACAACGGCGGCACGCGGCGGCGCGCGCATGGGCGATATGACCCTGCATGACCGGCTCAGCCGAGGCCGCGTGATGAGCCAGCCGATTGAACGCTTTGGCGTGATCACGGGCATGATCGAAACGGCAGAGAACCTCGCCGCCGATTACGACATCAGCCGCGAGGAATGCGACGAATTTGCCGTGCGCAGCCACCAGAATGCTGCGGCGGCTTGGGAAGCTGGCAAGTTCGATGAGCAGCTTGTGCCGATTGAAGTCCCCCAACGCCGCAAAGACCCGATCCAATTCACCCGCGACGAAGGCTTCCGCGCCGATGCCACTATGGAAAGCCTTGGCAAATTGCGCGCATTGGAAGGTAAGCAGAACCCCGCCGCTGTCGTCACCGCAGGCAATGCGAGCCAGCAAAATGATGCCGCGGCGGCATGTTTGGTTGTGGCCGAAGATAAGCTTGAGGAATTGGGCCTCACCCCCATGCTGTGGTTCGGCGGATGGGCGGCGGCAGGCTGCGATCCGTCACGTATGGGCATTGGCCCTGTGCCAGCGGTAGAGCGCCTGTTTGAGCGGCGCGGCATGTCTTGGGATGATATTGATATGGTCGAGCTGAATGAAGCGTTTGCCCCGCAAGTGCTCGCCGTGCTGAAAGGCTGGGGCTGGAGCGCGGATGACAGTCGCCGCGATATTCTCAACGTCAATGGATCAGGCATTTCGCTGGGACATCCCATCGGCGCAACTGGCGGACGCATCCTTGCCGATATGGCGCATGAAATGCACCGGCGCGAGGCCAAATGGGGTCTGGAGACAATGTGCATTGGCGGCGGACAGGGGATCGCTGCTTTGTTTGAGCGCGCGACCTAATGGCGGATTGGGACGCGTGGCTTGGGCGGGAGGAGCGCCGCAAAGATGTGCTAAGCCATGCCCGCGCGGATCGCTGGTTGGCGACATTTGATCGAGCGCTAGACCTCGCCCCCAAAACCCCCTTGCCCCAAGGCATTCACCTGTGTCTGTGCAACCCTGATGCGCCGTCATCAGCACTAGGGCCAGATGGGCACCCATCGCGTGATATGAGCGCGGACAGTTTTTTGCCTCCAGTTCCCGAAAAGATCATGCCGCGCCGGATGTGGGCTTCGTCCAAGATGCAGTTCCACGCACCCATTGCAGCGGGCGCTGACTTTGAACGGATCAGCCGCATTGCCTCGATCAGCGAGAAATCCGGCGGCAGCGGCAATCTGGTTTTCGTCAATATCGCCCATGAAAACCGCGCAAATGGCGTGCTGGCCGTAGAAGAAACGCAAACCCTCGTTTACCGCGCCGCTGCGCCTGTTGATGCGCCGCTTTCTCCGCCTGAGCTAGGCAGCGAAAGATTTGATCCCAGTGAATGGGATACGCACCGCGTCATCACGCCCGATACGCGCTTATTGTTCCGCTTTTCCGCGCTTAGCTTCAACACCCACCGTATCCATTATGATGCGCCTTATGCCCGCGATGTTGAACGCTATCGCGGGCTGGTGGTGCATGGCCCGGTAACAGCCACTCTTTTGCTGGAATTGGCGGCAAGCAGGCTGGGTGAGAACGCCCTCAAATCATTCAATTTTCGCGGGGTTTCGCCAGCGATTGCGAATGAACCTTTGCACCTTGTGATGCGAGGTAGCGGCGCAGATATTGAGCTCGGCGCCTTTGCAGATGATGGCCGGCAAGTGACGGCTGCCTCGGCGACTACCTAAGGGTTCCCAAGCCCCCCGCGCACTGATAAAGTTGCAATCGTAACTATGGCCCAGATGAACGACACCCCCGACGATTATTCCGTCCTCCCCGATTTGCCGCAAGACGTGTTCACCGCGCCTTTGCAAAAGCCGGAAGGGCTTGGCGATGATTGGATTGAGGCGGCCCAAGCGGATTATGGCGCCGGTGACCATGCGATTTGGGATGATCTGTTTGCACGGCAAATGGAGATTTTACCTGGCCGCGCTGCCAGTGCTTTTATGGCTGGCCTTGATAAACTCGATCTTAGCCGCGGCGGAGTGCCTGAATTTGCACGACTTTCTGAAGAATTGGGCGCGCTAACCGGATGGAGCGTTGTGCCTGTCCCTATGCTAATCCCCGACCATGTGTTCTTCTGGCACCTTGCCAATCGCCGCTTTCCCGCAGGCAATTTCATCCGCACCCGTGAGACATTCGATTACATCCAAGAGCCCGATGTATTCCACGATGTGTTCGGCCATGTGCCGATGCTGACCGATCCGACTTTTGCAGATTATATGCAGGAATATGGCCGCGCTGGATGGAAGGCGATGCGCTATAACCGCTTGAAAGCATTGGGCGCGCTTTATTGGTATACGGTCGAATTCGGCCTGATCGAGGAAAGCCCCGGCGACATTCGCGCCTATGGTGCAGGGATATTATCGGGCCCAACAGAAGCGCAATTTGCAGTCGAGGCGCAAAGCCCCAATCGCATCATGCTCAATGTCGACCGGGTCATGCGCACCGATTACGTGATCAGCGATTTGCAGCCGACATATTTCGTTATTGAGAGTTTTGAAAACCTGTTCCGCCAAACGGTGGAACGCGACTTTGACCGGCTATACCGCAATCTTGCGCCAGCGTTTAAATATGCCAATTCAGCGGTCATCGATGTCGATTATGTAGTGCACCGGGGCACTCAAGAATATCTGCTGCGCGGAGGCCGAGGGAGCGGCGCATCTGCCGTTTGAAAAGATCGTCTAAGGAGGATCTCGCTTTTGGCCTTGTTTGGCCTCGCCGTCTCAAGAGCCCTCAAAACGCCCCTAAAACATCCACAAAAGCGCAATTCCCATCGCCACGCGGTAAAGCACAAAGACCATCATCGACGCTTTTTTGAGGAAGTTCATAAGGAACGCCATGGTCAAGAATGCGGCGATAAATGTCAGCACGCCCGCGATCAATGCATCCCACGCCAGCGCCGTGCCCGCCTCGAAAATCTCCGGCACGATCAACACGCCTGCACCCGCCACGGCGGGGATCGACAAGAGGAAGGAAAAGCGCGCTGCCTCTACTCGTTTATAGCCCAGCGCCCGTGCCGCCGTCATGGTGACACCAGAACGGCTCGTGCCCGGAATAATCGCCAGAGCCTGCGCCAGACCCACGATCACACCGTCGCGCCATGTCATATCTTCAAACACTTTGATCTCTTTACCGACCCAATCAGCAATGCCGAGCAAGATGCCGTAAAAGATCAGATTAAACGCGATCAAATCGGTGAAACGGATCGATGACATCAAATCACCATCAATGATCTCCACGCCAAAGACGCTTGTCGCAATGCCGTTAAACACGCCCATTTTGATCGACAGACCGAACACCACCGCAGGGATCGTGCCCAGCACAATCCACCAAAACAAGCGGCGTTCTGCCGGTGCTTTGGGAGCCGAAGCGCCCACGCCAATACTGGCAAAACCGCCGCGCGCCAGAACCAGCACATCTTTGAAAAAATAGACAATAATCGCCAACAGCGAGCCAACATGCACGGCCACATCAATCAGCGGGCCTTGATCGGAAAAATCCGTCAAATGCGGGATTAGGATCAAATGTCCTGACGAGGAAATCGGCAGGAATTCGGTAATCCCTTGGACGACCGCAATGATGAGGAGCTGCAAGAAAGTCATGACCCGCGCTCTGCGATGTAAGCGCGGGCCAAGTCAATCCCTTACCAAATGCGCACGCGGTCCTCTGGCGCAATATACATCGCATGATCTTTGGTCACGCCAAACGCTTCATACCACGCATCCATGTTCCGCAGCGGGCCATTGGTGCGGTATTCCTCAGGCGAATGCGCGCCAGTTTTCAGTCGCAGACGGTAATTTTCCTCGCGCTGGGCAGAACGCCAGACTTGGGCCCATGCTAGGAAGAAACGCTGGTCTCCAGTGAAGCCGTCAATCACAGGCACTTCCTTGCCTTCGGTCGCGATTTTATAGGCGCGATAGGCCAGGCTGAGCCCGCCAACATCGCCAATATTCTCACCCAAAGTCAGGCGGCCATTGACGCAGGTCTCACCTTCATCAAATGGGCAGAAATTGGAATATTGCTCGACCAATTTGTCGCCGCGGGCATCAAAAGCGGCGCGATCTTCATCGGTCCACCAATTGCGCAATTTGCCGGTGCCATCAGATTTAGAACCCTGATCGTCAAACCCGTGACCAATTTCGTGGCCGATCACTCCGCCAATCGCGCCGTAATTCACCGCGATATCGGCGTTAATGCCAAAGAATGGCTGCTGCAAAATTGCCGCAGGAAAGACGATCTCATTCTTGGTTGGATTGTAATAGGCGTTCACTGTTTGGGGCAGCATAAACCATTCGGTCCGGTCAATCGGCTGACCCAGCTTGGCGATATTATCCTTGAGGTTCCATGCGCTGGCAGCAATCGAATTGGCGAGCGGATCAGTACCGGAAATTTCCAAACCCTCATAAGTCTCCAGATTGTCGCGATAACCGATCTTGGGATCAAAACTGTTGAGTTTGGCGCGCGCTTCAACCTTTGTCGCATCGCTCATCCAGTCAATCTCATCGATGCTTTGCCCCATCGCGGTGCGCAAATTGGCAACCAACTCATCCATTGCGGCTTTGTTTTCTGGCGGGAAGTAACGCTCAACATAGGATTTGCCCACCAGCTCTCCCAAAGCATTTTGCGTGGCGCCAATGGCGCGTTTCCAGCGCGGGCGCTGCTCAGGTGTACCGCGCAATTTCTTGCCGTAAAATTCAAATGAGGCCTTATCGAAGCGGCTCGGCAAAACGGAGGAATTGTCAGACAGAAATTCCTTGATCGACCATGCTTGCAAAGTCGCAACCGGCGTTTGCGACAAAACTTCAAACATGCCGGGCAGACCCTTGCCGATTTTGCTCAAGGTGTCGGCATCAAGCTCCAGCTCTTTCGCGCGCTCATCACTGGGCGGGATGGAACCAACGACATAGATAGGCGATTTGGACAGGCCGATTTTATCCATGATGGCATCGACCGGAATATCGCCAGCCATGCTGCGCATTTCTTCCTTGGTGACGGCATTATAGGTCAAATCGCGATTGCGGCTGACGGTGCGGTCCCACATGATCTCACGCGCCAAGCGGTCTTCAAATGCATAGACTGCGGCGGTGGCTGCAGCCGGATCAGCATAGCCCGCCTCGCCAAATAGGAATGTCAGATATTCCTTATAAAGCTTTTGGATCTCCACGCCTTCTTCGCTGGTGTCGGTGTAATAGTCGCGGTCAGGCAGGCCTAATCCGCCAATTCCGACATAAGCGACATAGCGATCAGGCTGCTTGGCATCCACATTGACGAAGCCGCCAATGGGCGAGGCATAGCCGGGCTGCGCCCACAAATCCGCCAAAGCAGGCAGAGTGGTCGCACTGGCCAATTTGTTCAAATAAGGCTGCGCCGGCGCGAGGCCTGCGGCATCAATCGCGTCTGTGTCGAGGAAAGCCTTATAGGCATCGGCAATGCGCTTTTCATCGCTGGTCAAATCACCTGTGTCTTTCGCGGTGAGCTCATCGACCAGGGCTTTTACATCCGTAGTGGATTTCTCGCTGAGCAAAGTGAAAGCGCCGAAGCGGCTAAATTCTGGTGGCAGCGGATTGGCATCGAGCCATTTCTTATTGGCATAGGCAAAAAAGTCGTCGCCGGGGTGTATGTCGTTGGAAATCAGCGCTGGATCAAAACCCCATTCGCCAAAGCTCATTGTTGGTGTAGGGGCACTCTCTTCAACCGAAGCTTCGCTTGCGGTTTCTGCAACCAGCAGCTCAATACCATCGGCATGGTCATGCGCCGCTGTCTCATTACGCGCGTGCGTATCGGCCAATGCCGGCGCAGTCATGGTCAAAGCCAGCGCGCTAGCGCCAATAAGTGCAGTCAAACGTGTCATACATCCAATCCCTTAAAGTCATCGCGC
>CALFEA010000105.1 GCA_937950385.1 uncultured Altererythrobacter sp.
CGGGTTCAGTGCCCATCACCACGATAAGGCATTCCCTATCCGTCGACAGGCAATCCAAGGTTCCCGGTCAATAAACTTGCCTCGGCTGGCAGTGGTGCCTTCCCCGCGCACCTACCGGTCAAATAACGCAAAGCCGATTTCGCGCAATGCCTCCGCGATATTCTTTGTGACACGTGATTGTGTGATATTGAACAAGGCGGCTGCTGCTGCAGTAATCGAACCGGACCGGTCGACAGCGAATACAGGGCGCAACTTTGTTGGGTTAATCCTGCGCTCTTTCTAGCGGTTAGCAGCCCAGAATTTTAAACTCCAAGTTTGCTACATAACGGTATTGGGGAATGTCCGGTTTCACCTTCCGATCGGCGAAAAGCTGACATTCCGTTTTCGGCCCAGTTTACGAACTCGTTCAACGGACGGCATTTGGAGTGGAGAGCGGACGTTGAGCCTCTTCTTGTTGGCGCCCTTAAAAGTTGGAGCGAGAGTTTTAGTCTTGCCGTACAAAGATCACTTCGCGGATCACTTGCCATCGGTCATCTTCGTGGACCAGATCAATGCTGAGGATCAAATCTTGCTCATCTTCCATCAGTTTTACCTTCCGTCTGACAAGCACGTGCGCATTCTGATCGTCGGCCTGAATATGGTTGAAGTCGGCCCAAGTGTTCAGGGCGGGGGCACCTGCATCAAGTTTTGACTGGAACATGGCCTTGAAGCCGTCTTTGTTCGCTTCGGTGATGTTGCCATCCTCGGTGATCATAAGGACCTGAAGATCATCGTGATAAATACGTTCTAGCTGGCCGATGTCAAAGCTAGTGCCAGCCGAAATCAGATCATTGATCACCTGCTTAACTGCCGAAGTATATGTCGGTTTTTGAGACATTGTTTCCGTTCCATCTATGAAGAGAATACATGCCCAGCGCGGGTGGCGTGGCGATGATTTTCAAAGTGCTTATTCGGACGGATCGGTCCACCTACCGAAGAAGTTTCGCGGAGGCCGCCCGCGAACTTTATTGCCCAGCAAATAGGATACCGGCAGGCACAGCAAACCGACGACAGCATGGCCAAAGAAGTCGCCATAAATAATGTGACCAACCAGCGCTAAGATCATATTCAAGAAATAGGCCGCGTAAGCCATATCTCTGAGGTCGTTATAGCGGTGGCTAACTATGATTAGGATTGTGGCGATTTTTAGATAGGCAAGCGGATAGACCAGATAGGTTGGATAGCCGAAGGCCTCGAAAAATGCCGCCTGCGTGTCATGAATTAGATGGTAGGAACCCGCCGCCCAAGCGAGCAGAAAAAGCAGGATGCCGGTCGAGATCCAATAAGCGATGGTGTTGAGACGTGCCATGAAACATGCCCTTTCAATGAGGATGATGAAGCGATTAGCCGTATGTGCCGCGAATGGGGTAATTGTTGTCGGGGTTCCGAATAAACGTTAGCCCCATCAACATTGAACTAAGTTCCGGGCGAGCAAACGGCGCGTTCGAAATATCGACGATCTGAAGCTTCCCTTCCTCATTGATCACAAACAGACCCGGCTCAGCGAACGGACGGTCGGTTTCTTCAGGTGAGCGCGGATGCGAGATATACAGTCCAAGCTGATCCATCTGCTCTATCGTCAGCCCGAAACCAACCGGGAAACCAGGCCCAACCTCTGCCATTTGCGCAGCCGCTTTTTCTTCGGGGTCTGCCGAAATTGCGACTGCATCTATGCCGAGCTTCTTGAGTTCGGGCAGAATCCGATCGAGCTCTGCCAAATAGTTGGTGCATATCGGGCAATGTTTCCCGCGATACACGACAACTAGCCGCCAATCGCTGGGCGCAGCGGGCTTCGAGAGGACAATATCCTTACCGTCGAGACCTGCGACTGTGATCTCTGGAAATGCTGATCCCGCTACTAATTTCTCACTTGTCATTATCAGTCCCTTGCAATTTGTAACGATCGATATAAAATACTACTCAATGCAGTCAAGGGTTTTATAATGATTGATACAAAAAAAGTGGGCAGACCCCGTAAGTTTGATCGAGATGATGCGTTATTGGCCGCAGTGAATGTGTTTTGGGCTAAGGGATACGATGGCGCGTCCATGAAAGATCTGACGCAAGCCATGGGTATCAATGGTCCAAGCCTTTATTCAACTTTTGGCGACAAGCACAATCTCTACCTTCAAGCGATTGATCGCTATTCGCAAAACGATGCCTGCGCGCCTCTGGTGGCATTTGAATCAGAGCCTGACATTCATTTGGCAGTGCGAGCATTTATGGTTGCGGCGATCGATTACGCGACCCGGCATGAAAGTGGGGCGCGCGGATGTTTCCTGAGCTCTTGCGTGGCCACCACAGCGGGTGAGCTGGAAGGCGTAGAGAGCCTTCTCGCACAAGCCATAGAAGAAACAGACGAGCGGCTAGCGAAGCGCTTTGAGTTGGAGAAAGAGAGTGGCCGACTTCCGCCCGACTTCCCTTCAATGGAGAGAGCGCGGTTGATGTTTGACCTGCGGCAAGGTTTTGTATTTCGTGCACGAGCAGGTCTCGATGCGAAAGTGATGAAATCCGAGCTGGATCAGCGGGTTGAAACTGTACTTTCCTAATTTCAAAGCGATGCTGCGAAGTTGCCCATTATGGAATATTTGCGCGTGCTGGGCTGAAAGTCAGCAGATGGGCTGCGAACTGTGAGGCCGATCTTAGCGCCAAAACCAGTCCAGTTGCCTGTCAAAATACCAGAATGCGTCGAACTGATCTGGAGAGGCTGTTTGGGATTAGATGGACATCAAACTACCCTATCCTCACTGCTCGACCGTAAAGCAGGTGCGGTTAGCCTAATAGTAGCGATTCAAGTAATATAAACTGCCGTGGTTTTCGCAGCCACTTCATCCGCCGTTACGCCCGGTGCAAGTTCGATCAGTTGGAACGCGCTGGCGTGATCGGGCCTGCGGAAAACACCCAAATTGGTCACGATCATATCGACCACATTTTGCCCCGTTAGCGGCAAAGTGCAGGCTGGGATGAACTTAGGGTCACCGGCTTTGGAATTGTGATCCATCACCACGATGATCTTTTTGACGCCCGCAACCAAATCCATTGCGCCGCCCATGCCCTTGATCATTTTGCCGGGGATCATCCAATTGGCAATGTCTCCATTCTCGGCAATTTCCATCGCGCCCAGAACGGTCAAATCAATATGCCCGCCGCGGATCATGCCAAAGCTGGTGGCGCTGTCGAAATAGGCGGAATGCGGCAGCTCGCTAATGGTTTGCTTACCCGCGTTAATGAGATCGGGATTGGCCTCATCCTCATACGGGAACGGGCCAATACCTAGCATGCCGTTCTCTGATTGCAGCGTGACATGCATGCCTTCGGGGATGTGATTGGCGACAAGGGTCGGAATGCCAATGCCAAGATTGACGTAATAGCCATCCTGCAATTCTTGCGCGGCGCGGGCAGCCATTTGGTCGCGGGTCCAGCCTGGTGTGTCGGTCATCAAACTGTCTCCCTTTCGCGGGTCGTTAGGAACTCGATTTTCTTATCATAGGGCGCGCCCACAATCATGCGGTTCACATATACACCAGGCAGGTGAATGCTGTCAGGGTCGAGCGATCCGGTGGGTACAATTTCCTCAACCTCAGCCACGCAAATCTTGCCGCAAGTGGCTGCTGGCGCGTTGAAATTGCGGGCGGTTTTGCGGAAGATCAGATTGCCGGTCTCATCCGCTTTCCACGCCTTAACGATGGCAAGGTCAGCGAAGATGCCCTCTTCCAAAATATAGTCTTGCGGCGCATCGGCGCGGGCAGTGAATGCTTTCACTTCCTTGCCCTCAGCCACCTGCGTGCCAACGCCGGTCTTGGTGTAAAAGCCCGGAATACCGGCGCCGCCTGCGCGCATACGTTCAGCCAAAGTTCCTTGCGGGCAGAACTCAACTTCCAATTCGCCGGAGAGAAACTGGCGTTCAAATTCCTTATTCTCGCCTACATAGGAGCTGATCATTTTTGCGACTTGCTTGGTGCGCAGCAATTTGCCGATGCCTTCATTGTCGATACCTGCATTGTTGGAGGCAAAAGTCAGGCCGGTCACGCCGCTGTCCCGGATCGCATCGAGCAAGCGTTCAGGGATGCCGCATAGGCCAAATCCGCCGCTCGCAATCAGCATTCCATCGTGCAAAACACCATCCAAAGCGGTGGCTGCATCAGGGTAAATCTTGCTCATATTCGGGCTTCCAAAAGCATAGTGAGATGACCAGGCCAAACGAGGCCAAAAGGGAGATCCCCTTTAGACCACTGGAGATCGAGAGGCCAGCGCATGCAAAATCTGCAGACTAAAGCGTCTTGATAATCGCTGAGAAATCGAGCCCGCCATTGCCCGCACCGTTGAAGTCTTCATACAAAGCTGCGGCTCTGGCTCCCATCGGAACGGGAGCATCGGCGCTGTCGGCAGCTTCCATTGCGAGACGCAAATCTTTGAGCATTAGCGCGGTTGCAAATCCGCCTTGGTAATCATTGTCTGATGGGCTTTGCGGGCCGACACCGGGGACGGGGCAATAGCTTGTCATAGACCAGTTCTGGCCTGAGGAAACGCTTGAAATATCGTAGAAAGTTTGCGCGTCCAGACCCAGCTTCTCCGCCATGGAAAACGCCTCGCATGTGCCTGCCATATGGATGGCGAGCAGCATATTGTTGCAAATCTTTGCAGCCTGTCCGTTTCCAGCGTCACCTGCGTGAATGACCGCTTTGCCCATCGCCTCTAGAATGGGCTTGGCGCGCTCAAAGGCACTCGCCGTGCCGCCCACCATAAAGGTCAGCGTGCCGCCGTTTGCCGCTGCGATACCGCCCGATACTGGCGCATCGACCATTTCATAACCGCCTGTTTCAGCAAGCGAAATCACTTCGCGCGCAGTGGCAACATCAATGGTGGAGCAATCAAGGAACACCGCGCCTGCGGGTGCTTTTCCGATAACATCGGCGGAATAAACCGACTTTACGATCGCGCCATTGGGCAACATGGAGACAACCGCTTCGGCGCCATCACAGGCTTCGGACGCGCTGGTAAAAGTCGCGCAGCCATTGGATTTAGCGGCGACTAGCGCCTCTTCGCTAAGGTCAAAAGCTGCGACTTCATGACCCGCTTTCACAAGATTGGCCGCCATGCCGCCGCCCATATTGCCAAGTCCGATAAATGCGATTTTCATGTCAAATTGCCTTCGTATTATTGCCGAGCGCGATAGAGGCGGTGTCTCCATCGTGCTTCCATGCAAGGTAGGTCAAATAGGGGAGCAGGAATCCAGCGCCGCCAAAAAAAGCAAAAATAGCCAGAGCTATTCCGCTAATCGAAAACCCATTGCGCCAAGCCGTCCAACATGCAGAAAGGAACAGCATCATCATGAAATCAAGGTTGAACTGACCTGCCCATGTCCAGGCGGCCATATCACCGAAAAAATATGGGAAAAGGTTCAATCCATGATTGGTAATTACGTGCCCGGTATAAAATGCCAGAAATCCCCACATCGCCATCAGGCACAGATAAAAGGGCTTCATCTCACCGCCCCTTCCATTGGCCTTCACGCTTCTCGATAAACGCTGCCATGCCTTCTGCTTTGTCTTCCGAAGCAGTGAGGATTTGGAAGATCCGGCGTTCCACAATCAGCCCTTGATCGAGCGTCATTTCAAATGCGGAATTGACCATTTCCTTATTCGCGATTGTCGCCATTGGCGGTTTGCTGGCGATCGTGGCCGCTGTCTTTAACGTTTCGATGACTAGCTCTGCCTGAGGAACCACGCGCACGATCAGATTGGCGCGCTCCGCCTCTTCTGCGCCCATCATCCGGCCCGTCAGGCACATTTCCATCGACTTCGATTTGCCAATCGCACGGGTCAGTCTTTGCGATCCGCCCATGCCGGGGGCAACACCCAGATTAATCTCCGGCTGGCCGAATTTTGCATTGTCGGATGCGATGATAAAGTCCGCCATCATCGCCAACTCGCACCCGCCGCCAAGGGCAAAACCATTGACCGCAGCAATCCACGGCTTGCGGGTTTTCTTCACGATTTCAGACGTCCACGGCCCGAAGAAATCTTCCAAATAGAAATCCGCCGCTGCCTTATCCGACATCTCTTTAATGTCCGCGCCAGCGGCAAAGGCTTTCTCGCCGCTGCCGGTCAGGACCGCGCATAATTGCGTGTCGTCCGCCTGATAAGCTGCAAATGCGTGGATCAATTCCTCAAGCACTTGGCTGTTCAGCGCATTCAAAGCCTTGGGCCGGTTGATCGTCAACAGGGTGACGCCGGCATTTCCCTGCGCATTGGCTTCAGCGGTGATAGCTTCGTAAGTCATTCAAATTCCTTCGTCATCGCGAGGAACCGCAAGTGGCGCGGCGATCCATAGCTTTGGTTTATGGACTGCTTCGCTTTGCTCGCAATGACGAGAACGGCAATCCGCAATTGTATCAGCCCAGCGGTTTCCATTCTTCATTCGCTGGCAAAGGCGCAAAGATGCTGCCCAGCAATTCCTCGGTCACATCCTCTGGCGTGGCCGGGTCCCATTTGGGATCATTGGTCTTGTCAGTGATCACCGCGCGGACACCCTCGGCAAAGTCAGGGCGGGTCAACACACGCGATGCGATGCGGTATTCCATCACCATATTTTCCTCGAAAGTGGAAAGCTCTTTGCTGACCTGCAATTGCCGCAATGCGACCTTGCATGTCTGCGGCGATTTCGTGCCAAGTGTATCGCGTTCTTTCGCGGCCCAATCGCTCTCATCGGCCTCTAGGCTGGCGAGAATGTCTTCATACGTATCAGAGGCAAAATGCTTGACGATCTTATCGGCATTGGCCTCAAGACGTGGTTTAGGAGGCGTGCCAACGGCCTCTGACAAAATGCCAGCGGCGCGCTTTGGATTTTCAAATATACGCGGCTTTAGCTCCTCCAGCATTTCGCTCGGCACATAATGCGTAGCGAGCCCCGCCCAGCGGCATTCTGCCCCGTCTAGCCGTGCACCGGTTAGCGCAAGAAACTGCCCCAACCGCCCGCCGAGGCGCGAAAGATACCAGCCGCCGCCCACATCAGGGAACAAGCCAATTCCCGTTTCCGGCATGGCAAAACGCGTGTTCTCGGTCGCAACACGGATTTTGGCAGGCTGCGAAATACCGACCCCGCCGCCCATGGTGATCCCATCCATAAAGGAAATGACCGGCTTTGCGTAAGTGAACAGTTGGTGGTTGAGCTGATACTCATCATGGAAAAATTTGCGGCCCGATATGCCGCCATCATTCAGCGCAGAATCGCGCAGGAATGCGATATCGCCGCCAGCACAAAAGCCGCGGCTGCCCTCTGCATGGTCAATCACAACGGCTTCGACCGCGTCATCATCGGCCCATTTGGTCAGCGCCGCAGACATCGCGTGGCACATGTCCATGGTCAGCGCATGCAGCGCCTTTGGCCGGTTAAGCGAGATACGCCCAACCGCGCCTTCAATTGTGATTTTAACGTCCTGGGTCACTGTTCCACCGCCTGCTTCTGGCCCTGAGTTTCCTGATTTTTGAGGTTCATTTTCGGCACTACACCATCCTCTTTAAATTCACCTGGCTCACACCAATAGGCTACCTTCTGACCTGGTGTGACCGTCGAAAATCCAACTGTACTCTCGTTTATCAACCCAGCAACAACATCACAGTTGCGAAAGTTGTAATCGTTCGCCTCGCCTTTTGCGTTAAAAGTTGCAACTTGGAGACGAATATCCGTCAAGAGCGCACCTTGTCTGTACAAAGTTGCGATCTGCGTTTCATCTTTCTGAACTTCATTTGCACATGCCAATTGCAAGAAAGACAAGACAGGTAACGCAATCAGCGTCGAGCGAACCCTCATTGCCTCAACAAATCCCGTCCAACAATCATTCGCATGACCTGATTGGTGCCTTCTAAGATCGAATGCACGCGCAAGTCGCGCCAAAACCGTTCGATCGGGTAATCTTTGAGATAGCCATAGCCGCCAAACAATTGCAGCGCATCATTGACGACCTTGCTGCCATTGTCGGTCGCAAGGCGTTTTGCCATGGCGGAAAAGCGCGATTTGTCGGGCGTATTGTCGGTGACTTTGGCCGCAGCGAGATAGAGCAGCGCGCGGGCGCTTTCCAAATCGGTCGCCATATCGGCCAGCATAAATTGCGTGTTTTGGAAGTCCGCAATCGGCGTATCGAATTGCTTGCGGTCCTTCGTATAAGCCACCGCTTCATCCAAGCACCTTTGCGCACCGCCCAACGAACATGCGCCAATATTGAGCCGTCCGCCATCCAGACCCATCATCGCAAAGCGGAACCCTTCGCCTTCGGCTCCAACGCGGTTCTCGACTGGCACACGCGCGTCGTCGAAAATAACCTGCGCAGTAGGCGAAGCATTCCAACCTAGCTTTTTCTCTGGTGCGCCGAACGAAACGCCGGGCGTATCCTTATCAACCACCAGGCATGTGATGCCTTTTGTTTTGTGATCGCTTGTGCGGACCATGCAGACATAGACATCATTCACCCCGCCGCCGGAAATGAACTGTTTAGTGCCGTTGAGCACATAGTGATCCCCGTCCAATTTCGCATTGGCTTTGAGGCCCGCTGCATCTGAACCGCTGCCCGGCTCAGTCAAAGCATAGCTTGCAAATTTGTCCATGGTCACAAGGTCGGGCAGATATTTTGCCTTCACTTCAGCCCCGCCAAATTGGTCGATCATCCAAGCGGCCATATTGTGGATCGAGATAAACGCCGATGTCGTGGGACAGCCATATGCCATCGCCTCCATAATCAGCGCGGCTTCCAACCGCCCAAGCCCGATACCGCCGCTCTCCTCCGACACGTATATCGCAGCGAAGCCAAGCTCTGC
>CALFEA010000106.1 GCA_937950385.1 uncultured Altererythrobacter sp.
CTTTCCCTCGCTGCCCATCTGCCCTAAAGCCTTTGCCCATATGGCTGTACATTTTCATGAAGAAGACCTTCCCGAAGGCGTCTTAACCGGGACAAGCCCTTTGGCTGTCGACACTGAAACTATGGGTCTCATCACCCACCGCGACCGCTTGTGCCTTGTGCAGATCAGCGATGGTAGCGGGGATGAGCACCTCGTTCGCTTTAACCCGGGCAGCGCCTTTGATGCGCCCAATCTCAAAGCGATTTTGGCCGATCCGGCGCGCATAAAGCTCTATCACTATGCCCGCTTTGATCTGGCTGCGATTGAATATTACCTCGGCGTTATGGCCGCGCCTGTATTCTGCACCAAGATCGCCAGCAAGTTGACACGGACTTATACTGATCGGCACGGGCTGAAAAACCTCGTCAATGAATTGCTGGGCGCGGAAATTTCTAAGCAGCAGCAATCCAGCGATTGGGGCGGCCCTGAACTCAGCCCAGCGCAGCGCGATTACGCGGCCAGCGATGTGCGGTTCCTGCATGCGATGCGTGACAAGCTGATCCCGCGACTTGAACGCGAAGGGCGGCTGGAAATGGCACAAGCTTGCTTTGACTTCCTGCCCACACGCGCACGGCTCGATATGGCGGGCTGGGCCGAACACGACATATTCAGCCACGCCTAAGATCGCGGCTGCTAGAGCAACGTAATGACCGAAAAGCGGATCGAAACCATCAAGGCCAAGGCGCTGCGCGGCAAGCGTCAGCATGCTGCTACGCCTGGCGGATTTCATGATGGTCTGGTCCGCTTCCTCGCCCATGCTTTGCCAATAGGTGTTGGGGTTATGGCCGCAATCATGGTCATTACGCCTTTGTCCCCACGCGGGGAGATCAGCTTTCTGCTCGACCGCAATAAGGTCGCGATGATTGATGAGCGGCTGCGGGTTGAAAATGCAATGTACCGCGGCAAGGACAATAAGGGCCAGCCATTCTCTTTAACCGCTGGCGAAGCAGTCCAGCAATCCAGCGCAGAGGGCGTTGTTCGGATGAATGATCTGACCGCACGCATCGCTTTGCCAGAAGGTCCAGCCGTCGTAAATGCTGGCGCTGGCGCCTACACAATCGAAGATGAGACGGTCGCCGTCATCGGCCCTCTTAAGATGACCGCTGCTGATGGCTATTCTTTCACCGCCAGCGGCGTGACCGTAAATATGCGCGACCGCAGCCTCAGCGCCACCGGCAATTCCACAGGTGAGGCTCCCGAAGGGACGGTCGCGGCCAACGGACTGAACGTGGATTTGCGCGGACGGCGCATAAAAGGATCAGGCGGAATTTCCGGCACAATCCCTGCGGGCACTTTTTCCGCCAATTCAATTGATGTAGATATGGAAGCGCGCACCATCATTCTGGACGGCAATGCCCGCCTGCGGATGGTCCCGGGCAAATTGAGGATACCTTAGGCCATGACGACACCCACTCGCTCTTTGATTGCCTCTGGCCTGCGCTCTGGCGTGGCTGCCTTCGCGCTTAGCGCGCTCGCTTTGGGGGGCCTTCAGTGGCAAATGGAAGCAAATGCGCAGGCAATCGCTAGCCACAATTCACGCGCGCCCGTCACAATCGATGCTGGCCGGATCGAAGCTCAAGACAAGCAAGACAGGGTTGTGTTTTCTGGCAATGTCACAGCGGTTCAGGCTGGATTGCGCGTGAATTCACAGCGGATGCTGGTCAATTACACGAACACCAATTCCTTCAGCATTCAGCGTATTACTGCAACCGGCGGCGTTACTGTTTCTCGCGGCAATGAAAGCGCACTGGGCGATGTTGCGATTTATGACTTCAACCGGCGGATCATTACGCTGGTGGGCAATGTTCGCCTCAAGCGCGGCGGCGATACTTTGTCTGGCGGGCGGCTTGTGATTGACTTGGACAGCGGCGTCTCCAGCATTGACGGGCGCTCATCTGGCGGCTCTGCCCCATCAGAGGCACAGACCCCTGAAGGCGTTACTGTACAGCCTAGCAATGGGCGTGTGCGCGGGACATTCTCCGTTCCGCAAGGGTAGCTTAAAACGCGCGTTCATGCCGCAGAACTTTGAACGTTCCTGCCATGATCCCAATATCGCGGCCCAGCGACCAATCCTTGATATATTCAAGATCCGCTTGAAGCCGATCGGTTAGATCCTGCTCAAGATCAGTGCTGCCGCGCAGGCCCCGCACTTGCGCCAAACCGGTTAATCCCGGGCGCAGCGAATGACGCCCCCAATAGCGCCTATCCACTTCCCAAAACAGCTTCGCTGCTCCTTCGGCTCCTGCACGTGACCCCAAAGCATGTGGGCGCGGGCCAACAATCGACATTTCGCCGCGCAGCACGTTCCACAATTGCGGCAATTCATCCAAACTTGTTGAACGGATCAAGCGCCCAACGCGTGTCACACGCGCGTCGCTATGCCCGGTTGAAATGGTTCCGTCCGCATCACCCTTATCCGCCGACATGCTGCGAAATTTCAGCATGGTGAAAAGCCGGTTGCCGCGCCCCATGCGCTGCTGTTTGAATAGAACCGGACCGCCATCACTCAATTTGATCGCAGCAGCGATCAACAGCAAAACAGGGCTGAGCAAGACCAGACTTACGCTCGCCACGGCAATATCAAATCCGCGCTTTGTTATCCGCGAGCGCAATCCCAATGGCCCAGTGGAGACCATCAATGTACTGACGTCCTGCGCCTCATAGCGCTGCACACCCAATGCGCCCAATTGGTGGATCGGTTCGCTGACAATTTCTCCATTAACCCCGGCCGCTTTGAGCAAAAACGCCCAATCATCATGCCGCTGCTTTGGACAGCTGACGATGACCTTGTCTTGGTTTTCCAATATCAGACCCAGACGGTTGAACATCATCGGGTCATCACGGTCGGGCACAAGCTGTGCTAGCGATGTTTCCACCACATTGGCCTTGGGAAGTTCAAACGTTGGGCCGCCGTCATCTATGATGAGCTCATTACGGATTTTCCCGTGCCAAATGCGCGCAATCATCTGGGTGATCACCGCCCGAAACCCAATGAGCAGTGGCAGGGAGAAGCCAAGGCCAAGCGTAAATACGACTCGCGAAAAATCAGCATTCGACTTCAAATAGAAGGCAATGAAGTTCAGAAGAGCTGCCGCGATCAGCAAAGCCATTGCCAATTTGCGGCTGGCAAATCGAAGATCGATAAGCGTCTTTGATGAATAGGCTGCGTTGTAAAACGAAATTGTGAAGAACAAAGGGGTCAGCAATTGAGCGCCCAACATTGCGCGATCCTGCCACCAAACACCTTCATAAATCAGGCCAGCGGCAGCAAATGCAAGAAATATCAGTAAACCATCGCCCAAAATCATCGCGGCGAAAACACGCAGCCGCCGCCGCTCTATCGATGTATCCAATTCCAGGGACACAGCAATAGCGCGAGCGTCTAGACTATAGTTTTCGCCAAGAGGTTTATTCAAAGCGCACCCTTATTTCTTATGGGATAATACTTATACCATCATGGCTGGGTTGTCGCGAAGGTTTTGGTAAAATGAGGTGAACCGAGGCCTCGCGCCTCCAAAATTAGCGTCTCGCGGCAAACCGAGTGATGGTCACCAGCTCTTGCGACAATAATGTCTCGGCCATCCGACTATTGCTCAGCAAAGCCTGATGCGACGCGATAAGCCGCGCGTTTAACCGATCGAGTTTTTGCGGGCTCCAACGTGCCAATTGACCGCGGATCTCGCGTTCTTCGCGGAAGAAAATGCCCAGCATCGCCTTCTCCCCCTTGCTCAGCCGGTCCACATCGCCGCCAGGGCCAACATGCGCCCTGATCCGCGCCAGTTGGGAGGCCCGCCGTTCTACCGCAAGCAGCAATCCAACAGGGTTCATCGAATGCTCGCGCACGCGCCGCAGCTCGTCACCGATCTTGCCAGTCTCACCTGCCAGCACAGCGTGGACCAGGGGCCGAAACCCATCCTCTTCGGTTGCCGCGCCAATCGCGTCCAAATCCTCTGCCACTACAGCTTGCGGGGATTGCGGCGAGGCATCACAATAAATTGCAAGCTTAGTGACTTCCGATTGCGCTAGCCGAACATCGAGGCCTGCCCCGCGCGCAATACGCTCTGCCAGATCACC
>CALFEA010000107.1 GCA_937950385.1 uncultured Altererythrobacter sp.
TTTTAGGGAGATATCCGTCATCCCTTGTGCCTTAGCCGCTTAGCCTGCCTACTGCGAGGAGCTTTTCTGATCTTTCAGAGCCACAGAGCTTGGCGTGGTGCGCCGCAAGGTTTCCATCGCATAATGCAATTGGAAGTCTTCAACCCCTTGCTCTTTCAGTTCTTCAGCGCTCAATTTGAAGCGCGGATCGTCGATTTTGTCGCTTTCCAGCGCCTCATCTTCCAGCCCCAGCTCGTTGACCAAATGCCCGCGCAAATCGGATTCGCGCATGGTGTATTTGCTGCGTTTGGCCAGATCAGGATCGGACAATTGCGGCACAGCGATATCGGGCTTAATCCCACCTTCTTGCACCGAATGACCCGACGGCGTGTAATAGCGCGCAGTCGTCAATTTCAGCGCAGCTTCGCGGCCTTGACCAAGTGGCAGCAGCGACTGGACCGAGCCTTTGCCGAAGCTGCGCTCGCCCATCACCAGCGCGCGGCGGTGATCTTGCAATGCGCCTGCAACGATTTCAGAGGCAGAAGCGGAGCCTGCATCAATCAATACGATCAGCGGCACGCCTGTCGCAATATCGCCGCGGAACATGCTTTCAGCATCATAGAGCAGCGTTTCACCGCGAGCGCGTCCGCGCTGCGATACGATCCGGCCTTTGGAGAGGAACAGATCAGACAAAGCGACAGCCTCATCCAAAGAGCCGCCCGGATTGCTGCGCAGATCGAGCACGAGACCGTTTACACGGCCCGTTGCCTCTTTCTGGATGGCTTCCCATGCGCCCAGAACATCCCTGCCGACATCGCGCGAGAATTCATTGACGGTAACGACGCCAATATTGCCCACCGCAACTTCATGGGTGACCGGCTCCAGCTCGATCACGCCGCGCGTGACAGACACATCAAACGGTTCATCACGGCCAGGGCGGAAAATGGTCAGATTAATCGAAGTGCCTGCTTTGCCGCGCATTTTCGACACAGCATCATCCAGCTTGCCGCCATAAATCAGCGTCCCATCCAAATGGGTGATATAATCGCCTGCTTTAAGACCTGACTTTTCTGCCGGACTGCCGCGAAATGGCGAGATCACTTTCACCGCGCCATCATCCAGCATAACTGACAGACCGAGCCCCGAATAATTGCCATCAATCATCGTCTCAAGCCGCTGCAAATCACTGCCATCGACATAGGCGGAATGCGGGTCAAGCGAACCGAGCATGCCGTCAATTGCGCCGCGGATTAGCTGTTCATCCTCTACCGGCTCAACATAATGCCGCTTGATTTGCTGGTAAGTCGCAAACAATTTGGCAAACTCTGGTCCCGCGCGTCCGTCGACTTGCGCCATGGAGATTGTGGCCGTTGGCAGGATCGCAACCGCTGTAACAAGCGCAGCGCTACGCATGAGGGGGGCAAGTTTCATAAGCGAGGATAGCTCCTGATAGATCGCATGACCGTAATATATACAGCCGTAATGCCAAGGCATATCGCGCATTGCCCCTTAACGCCAGATGAGAGAGGCTATGGAAACGCTCTGTGCGTTCCTTTTTGGGGCAAGCTGCCTTTCGTGTCTTACAGACGCGATAATTTGTCCAAGGTAGGCGAAAACTTAGAGGAATTCCAGCGGGTTAACTGGCTTACCATCACGCCGCAATTCCCATGTGACAGAGGGTTTATCATCCGCTGCAACGCCCAATGGGCTGCCGCGCGCCAATTGCGCCCCTGCATCAACATCGCTGCGCTCAAGGCCTGTAATCAGGCTGGTCCAGCCGGTGGCGTGTTCAATAATGATGATTCGCCCGAACCCTTTATAGGGCCCTGAAAATGCCACGCGCCCGCCCGCCGGGGCGACCACTTGCGCGCCCGATGATGGTGCGATGACCACACCAGTAGAGCGCACGCCTGCTTCGCTTTTCTCGCCAAAGCCAGTGATTGTGCGGCCTTGCACGTGCAATTGCATTTCCAAAGGAGGCGAAGGCGCAGCAGTGCCGGCTTCAGCATTGTCTGCATTATCATTGGCGGTCTCGCTCGAGCTCGCGCTGGGAGTAGGCGATGGCCTATCCGAGACCGTAGCAATTGATGGCTGCGCAGGGCGCAAAACCGGCCCCGACAATTGCGCCAATTCTTGCCGCAATGCGCTTACCTCGCCCAGTTTTCCTACCAAAGCATCCAGATCGCGGGCTTCCTCGGCCAAGGCAAGGGCGCGCTCTTTTTCGCGCACGGCAATGCCGCTGGCTTGCTGAGATGTGGCTTGCTGGCTGCGCGAAATGGCCGCCAATGCGGTGCGGCGCTCGGCCAGCAGACGCTCGCCGCCTTGCAATTTTGCCAGCTGCGCATTGGTACTGCGCTCCAGCTCTTGGCCGCGTTCAATATCCTTGCGCAAATCCGCGGTGCGGGCGCGCACTTGCGGCACAGTGCTGTCGAGAATTGCGCGCACATAGACCGTGTCTTTCAGCGAGCCGGGCCGCAAAGCCGACAAAGCCAGCGGGCGGCGCGCCATATTCTGCAATGCCCCGGTCAGCCGCACCAAGGGGCGCTGACGCACAGCAAGCCGAGCGTTCAGCGCGCGGCGTTCTTGACCAATCAAAATGAGGCGCGCATTGGTCGCGGCAATCTCAGCTTCGGCCTGCTGAATACGGGCCGCCAATGCCGCTGCCTCGCGCTGAGTTTTGTCCAAGGCTGCACCAGCCTTGTCTGCCTCTGCGGTAAACTGCTCTGCGCGTTTGGCGGCATCAGCTTGCGCCTTTGTCGCCCGCGCCAAAGCTGCGCGCGCCTCTGCTGGATCATCAACGCCCGCTTCAAAACCGGTCACACTGCGCTGCGCAATCAGGCTGGCGGGCCATCCGCCCAGCGCAAATAAAAGCACAAGCAGACAGGCAAGCCAGATGAGGCCAAATGAGGCCAAAAGGGAGATCACGGGTTTGTTGGCGACTTGCATGACGCTATCCTGCCCTATGATAGGGGTGTCCGGCAAGGATGGTGGTGACGCGGTAAAGCTGTTCCATCACCATCGCACGGGCCATCAAATGCGGCCAAGTGGCATTGCCAAAGGCAAGCAATAGATCAGCTTCAGCGCGTTCTTCGTTGGAATGGCCATGGGCTGCGCCCAGAATAAAGCGCGCCTCGCGCATCCCATCATCGCGCCAAGTGCCGATGATTTTTGCGAGCTCTTCAGAGGCAAGGTTTTTGCCGCGCTCATCCAATAGAACGGTTTTGCACGGCGTTTGCGGATCAGGAATTTTGCCTCCACTTTCAGGCAGTTCCGTCAATTTTGTTGGCCAAGTGATCCGCTTATCATAGCGCGCGACAAGCTCTGCTTCAGGCGAGCGAGCAATCTTTCCGCGAGCGATAAGATGGAGTAAAATAACAGGCCTCTAGACCGAGCTTCCCATGCCGCCTTCAGCCCCGGTTTCATCGGCGCCAAATCCCCACATCCGCTCCAGATTGTAGAATTGGCGAACTTCGGGGCGGAACAAATGCACGATAACATCGCCCGCATCGATCAGCACCCAATCCGCCGTTGGCAGACCTTCGATGCGCGATGGGCCAAAGCCTTCTTGCTTCAATTTTTCAGCCAATTTCTGTGCCATGGCGGAGACTTGCCGTGACGAACGGCCTGATCCGATCACCATATAATCGGCGATGGAAGATTTGCCTTCCAATGGAATGCTCACCAAATCCTGCACCTGATCATCATCGAGCTGTTTCAAAACAGCTGCATGCATATCGTGCTTAGAATTGGCCATTAGGGCATTTGCTTTCATTGCGTTTTCGGCCACCGAAATAGTGGATGATGCCGAGTGGGTTTGTGCCTGTTGCATAGGCTGTATAGTCTCTTTTTGTGCCGGTGGGAAAGGGGGTTCGCAGATGCGCGTGAGCGCGCGCGAAAAAACGCATCATACTGGACCCGGCGATTCGATCAAGCGGTGTGTGATCGGGTCGCGCCGGCTGAAACGGCCACTGGCGCGGGCATATTGCTCTGCCCAATCCGGATTATCGCGCCGCACAGCCGTGGCGGAACGCGGGTCTGGATCAAATCGCAATGTTACCAATGCAGGTGCACGGCTTAAGCTACCCTGTGTCAGATTGGCCGCGGGAACATGGAATGGTCGCAACCATGCCATCGCCGGGCTGGTCATTGCGGCGGCATCATAGCCCGGGCGCGCAATCACTGCGATCGGCATGTGCCGCGCGATCCCGCGCCAATCGCGCCACAGATGAAACTGCGCCAAATTGTCAGACCCCATCAGCCATACAAATTGCTTGGACGGGTAACGCTGGGTCAGCGCTTTGAGGGTTTTGGATGTATAACGGGTTCCCAAATCCCGCTCGATCACGGTTGGCACAATCCGCGACCTGCGTGCCTGTTTTTGCGCAGAAGCAAAGCGAGCGGATAATGGCGCCATGCCCGCCTTTGCCTTCAACGGATTACCGGGCGAGACCAGCCACCATACAGCGTCGAGGCCCAATGCCTCCATTGCAAACAGGCTGATACGCCGGTGCCCGCCATGGGCCGGATTGAAACTGCCGCCAAGCAATCCGATGCGGGTGTTTCGGTAAGTCAGAGCGCCGCTCTCAAGGCCGCGCTTGGCCGCTGCCGCGCACCAGCCATTTATACGTCGTCAGCCCCTCAAGCGCGACTGGCCCGCGCGCATGCAGGCGCCCTGTGGCAATGCCAATCTCTGCGCCCAGACCAAACTCGCCGCCATCGGCAAATTGCGAGGAGGCATTGTGCATTACAATCGCGCTGTCGACTTCGTTTAAGAATTGCGCTGCTGCATTCGTATCATCGGCGATGATCACATCGGTATGCCCAGAGGAATGGCGGGAAATATGCGCCAAAGCGTCCTCCATGCCGTCAACAATCGCAACCGACAGAACCGCTTCCAAATATTCGGTGTCCCAATCTTCGGCATTGGCTGGTGTGATCCGTGTGTCGAGCGAGCGCGCCCGTGCATCTCCGCGCAATGCGCAGCCGCTGTCGAGCAATGCCGCCACCAATGCTGAGGAATCGCTGAATTGCGTATCAATCAGCAAGGTCTCCATCGCTCCGCATATGCCAGGACGCCGCATTTTGGCATTGAGCGCCACTTCGCGCGCCATGTCCGGATCGGCTGAGGCATGAATATAGGTGTGACAAATGCCGTCCAAATGGGCCAGCACCGGCACGCGCGCATCGGCCTGAACGCGGGCAACAAGCCCTTTGCCGCCGCGCGGGACGATCATATCGATAAGGCCTGCCGCTGACAGCATGGCGCCAACCGCTGCGCGGTCCTGTGTCGGGATCAATTGCACAGCTTCTGACGGCACGCCGCCTGTCGTTAATCCAGCAATCAAAGCGCCGTGGATCGCCCGGTTAGTATGCACCGCCTCGCTACCCCCTCGAAGGATGGCGGCATTGCCGGCACGCACGCATAGTGCTGCAGCATCGGCGGTGACATTGGGCCGGCTTTCATAGATGATCCCAATGGTGCCAATCGGCACGCGGACGCGCGACAATTTGAGGCCATTTGGCCGCTCGCTTTGATCGATCACTTGGCCGACCGGATCATCCAAATTGGCCACCGCTTCAACCGCGCTGGCGATGCCTTCCAGCCGGGCTTCGTCCAACTTCAAACGGTCGAGCATGGCTGGGGCCAAACCACTCGCTTTGCCCGCTTCCAAGTCCAGTGCATTGGCGGCCAGAATCGCTTCTGTACCCGTCCGCAATTGCTCTGCCGCCAGAATCAAAGCATGCGCGCGGGCGCCGCTGCTCATGGCGGCGAGCCTGCGCTGCGCGTCGCGCCCTGCGCGTGCAATTTGCTCAATAGTGTCAGTGATCGATGGGGTTTTCGGTGACGTCATAGCTTGATGAATAGCAGCGCGAGCCGTCTGTGTCAGCGCACAATTTGCCGCCCAACTGGCCCAAATCTACGTAAGAATCGGTAAGCGCGTGACTCAGAGCCAAACGATAAAATTTGTAACAATGCGGCACTCCATTCACCGCCAGCTTGCTCCAAAATGAACGGTTCATCGCAACCAACGCTCAATTCACCCCTGATAGGCTGTGTCGATTCGACCCAGAGGCCTCACTTTGATACTGGCCGCGGCAATAAAAAGTTGAGAAGGGTTCGCTTTGTCAAAGGATACAACCGCTGGCGCTTGGGGAAGACGCCTGCGTGACCTGTTCCCCGACCGTGAGTTTTTCATGCGGTCGCAAGGGCAGGTACGCTTCATCAAAGTGTCATCGCGCATCCAAATGGGCGGCGCAGCAGCCGTTGTGGCGCTGCTCGGCATATGGGGCGTGTCCATGGGCGTGATGGGCGTCCTCCAATATCAAGCCGAATCCGACCGCATGGCCCTCATCGAGGAAAAAGCAAGAATCGCCTCAGATTCAGAGCGGCTCGAGGCATATGGCGACAATATTGAAGAAGTCAGCGACGATCTGGCCAAGCGAATGGATTTCCTGGAGAAAACCACCCAAGGCCTGCCTGCTGATATGAAGCCTTCGGGCACAGTCACCGACAGCACGAGCGAAACCGCTAAAACTGTTGAGAAAGTCAGCAAATCCTTCCCAGAAGCAGCCGAACTCGCCCGCGTTGAAGCGCGCCAGATTGCCTATGTTGAGCGCCTAACCATGGCGGCTGATCAACGCTCTAAAGCCGCTGCACAAGCGATACGTCAATTGGGCATCAACCCAGAAAAATTGCTGCAGAACGCAGTGCGCGAAAACAAAAATGCAATGGGCGGCCCGCTCGAATTGCTGGCCACATCATCCAATGGCGATATCGATCCGCGCTTTGAGCGTTTGGGTGCTAGCTTAGAGCGTATGAACGCGTTGGAACGCGGCCTTGCAAGCATTCCTCAAGTAACCCCGACAAGTCTTGCGCAGACAAAGATGTCATCAAACTATGGTTATCGCCGCGATCCAATCAATGGCGGCGGCGCCATGCATAGCGGGCTTGATTTCAAAGGGCCTTATGGTGCCCCAATCTACTCAGCAGCAGCGGGCAAAGTCACCTTTGCTGGCTGGCGCGGAGGCTATGGCAAAACCGTTGAGGTAACCCATGGCAATGGCATGATGACGCGCTATGCGCATATGTCACGGTTCAAAACGCAGCTTGGGCAAGAGGTCGCAGCCGGTGACATGATTGGCGCGATTGGCAGCACTGGCCGTTCCACCGGCCCGCACTTGCATTTCGAAGTGCGCATCAACGACCGTCCGGTCAATCCGCAACCCTTCTTGGAGCGAGCCCCCAAGGTTCTCAAAAAAGTCCGAAGAGCCGACACGTCCCTCCCTCCCAAAAGCGCAGAATAAGTCTGTGGCGCGCGGTAACGGATCGACTTTCTCGGTAATCGGCTCTGACGTCGTGATTACTG
>CALFEA010000108.1 GCA_937950385.1 uncultured Altererythrobacter sp.
GTCCAGCCATTCATGCCAAGCGGGCCAAACCATGCGCGCTTATCTGTGACGCTTGGATCGAGTTTTACAGCCCCGGTCATGATCGGATCGACTTGGCTGTAATCACCCCAAGCCCCAAAAGCGCGCACCCATTCGCCTTTGGCAAAGCCGTCATGCTTGCTTTCGATAATCTCGCCTACGACCAGCCCGGTCATGGGAATGCCGAGATCAAGCGGCGGTTGATAGCCATCTGTTCGGTCGCTCAGCCACATGCGTGTGCCCGCATCCATGGAAATCATGGAGTTGCGAATGGTGATCTGCCCGTCCGGCGTCTCGCCCAATGGGGCCTCTTGTAGGCTCAATGCCTCGGCAAAACCATTGCCTTCAGGCCTGCTATCGATGCGCCAAAATCTGTTTTTCATGGGCCCCATAATTCGCATCTGACAGCCTGTGCGCAACGTGCCTTTTCGCTAGGGTTTGCTGAAAAGGGCTATCAAAAGCGCGCTATCAAAATGGGGCGGGGCATGGTGCGCCGCTTTAGCCTAGCTTTGACCCCTTGAAATCAATTGCAGAGGGAGACGAAACTCATGGCACTCATCACGGTAATCGGCGCATCAGGGCGGCAAGGGATGGCGCAAGTCGATCAAGCACTCAAAGCGGGCTATGATGTGCGCGCGATCTCGCGGCAGCCCGACCCGTTTGCAGGCTCCAAAATCAAGGGCGCAGACAAAGTCGAAATTCGCCCTATGGATTTATACGACAATTCCACCTTTGCGCACGCGCTCGAAGACACGGATTACGTTTTCTACACACACCCCCTTCAGGCCCGTGCAGACCGCGCAGTCTTGGTCGGAGAGCTGGGTAAAGCAGCAGCAGAGGCCAATGTGAAGCGCCTTGTGTGGAACACATCCAGCTGGATCCCTGACAAGCCGGGCGACCCTTTCACTTATGCGGGCAACACCCAAGGCATCAATGCGCTATGGCGTTCGGGTTGTCCCGGCACTGTTTTTGGCAGCGTGCTTTTCATGGACAATCTGCTGACCAATTGGGCGCGGCCGTGGATCGTGAATGAGGGGCGCTATGTCTATCCCCATGCCTCGCATTTAGAAGCCAATTGGATCAGCCTTGATGATGTTGCAAAATTCATGCTCGCATCACTGGACCGCCCCGATATGGAGGGCGCTTGGCTCAATATTGGTGGGCCAGAGCGGCTGAAAGGTCCGCAAGTGGCTGGCTATCTGACCGAGGCGCTGGGTAAGGACATCAAATATGATCCTTGCACACCGGAGGAATTTGGCCGCTATCTGGTTGAGGCGGCTGGAGACAGCATGCCAGCAGAAATGCGCGACGAATTCGCAAAGGGCATTCAGGCCTTTTACGAGTATAATAACGAAGCGCCGACCAAACCGTTCGAGGTGGAAATGGACCACGTCTATGAACGTTTCCCAGAGCTTGATGGCAAGCTGGAAAACCTTGGCGATTGGACAAAGCGTCAGGATTGGGGCGAAAGCAATGCGCGGCCTGCATTCGGCTAAGGATCAGTTATGTCACGCAGAGTAGAAGGTAAAATTGCACTGGTAACAGGCGGAGCATCGCGGCCCGGTCTGGGCGCAGCGATTGCTGAACGACTGGCAGAAGAAGGCGCGCGCGTCATTCTGTCGGACATTGATGCCAGCGGCGCTGAGGCCACCGCTGCTGCAATCCGCGCTAAAAATTTGGATGCAGTCGCCGTTACCCAAGACGTGTCCTCGCAAGAGGATTGGGACCGGGTAATTGCTGATATTCTCGAGAGCCATGGACGGCTGGATATTCTGGTGAATAATGCTGGTATTCTGCATGTTGCTGAGATTGATGATGACAGCGCGCTCGATGGAATGCGGCGGCAATATGCGGTCAATATCGAAGGCGTTTTCATGGGCACTCAAGCAGCGGTCAAGGCCATGCGCAGCGCCAAATCCGGCGGTTCGATTGTCAACCTTTCATCAGTTGCCGGAAAAGTCGGATTTCGCGGCAGTGCATCTTATGCCGCCACCAAGGGCGCGGTGAAATTGATGAGCAAATCTGTAGCCTTGGAAACGGCGACCGAAGGCATTCGCGTCAACACTGTTCACCCAGGCATTATCCGTACCAATATGGCAGCGGCCGGTATCGCGGACAATGCGGGCAATTACGAGGCGATTGAAGCGGGCATTCCCGCTGGGCGATTGGGTGAGCCGGTAGATATTGCCAATGGGGTACTGTTCCTCGCCTCTGATGAAGCCCGATATGTGACAGGCTCAGAACTCGTCATCGATGGCGGATATACCGCGCAGTAGTTTGGAGAGCCTATGATTGATCTACGCAGCCAAAATATCGCCGTTGCAGAGAGTTTTTACCGCGCGCTGGAAGTGGGCGATTTTGATGCTTTGGCTGCATTGCATAGCGATGATGTTGCTTTCAATCTGCTTGGCTCAACACCTGTGTCTGGCCGGTGGGAGGGCAAGGCAGAGTGTTTCGGACCATTGGTGGCAGACAAGGTTGTCGGTAAATTAAAGCCGGAAACGATCCAATTTTCACGCAAATGGAAAATAATGTGCGCGGATGAAAACCGCGTCGTTGGCCTGATGGTTGGCGGCGGAATGGGCAATAATGGGCATGAATATTTGCAAACCTATTGCCAGATTATGACCATTACCAATGGCCAAATCACAGAGCTGCACGAGCTGTTCGACACAGCTTTGGTTGAGCTGGTTCTCAATGACAATCCCACGGCAAACGGCACGACGGACGTCGCAAAACCGTTTGATTTCTAGTGTCTACTCTGCCGCTTCTGCTTGGCTTGGTGTGAACATATCCACTAGGTCTGCATCAGAGGCATTGATCAGCTTGTCGACCCAGCCATGGAACACTTGCCCACCGCCTTCATTGCGGCCGAACAACACCTCTTTCATCAACCCTGATTGCAGCGCCTCATGCTGGCGTTTGCCGGTGGCGTAATCCTCATCGCGCACCACGATTTCGAGGAAATCAAACTGCTCATGCGCGGACTTCACATCGGCCTCTGTTTCGGGTTGGTTTTCCATCACATAATATTGTGTAGTGAAGCTCTCGCCGACATTTTCGCCGGGGAACAGCTGGCTGATCAATGCGCCGCGCTGGCCTCCGCCATAAAAACTTGCGATCGATATATGCGGGAAGATTGTCCAAACGCCTTGTGTCAATGAATCGTCCGGCAGCTCTTCATCGCTCATTGTCGACAGATCGAGCATTTCATCGCTGCCCGTCTTCTGCGCAAATTTGGACGGCGAAGACAGGCGTTGATGCGGCCCCCATGCAAAATAATTCGCGCGGTTGAAAAAGTCGGAGCCGAAAGTGTCCTTATGCAGCACAGGCAAGTGGTAAAAATCGAGATAGCCATCATAGGCCGTCTTCCAATTGGGGCCAGCAAGCGTGCGCTGAGCAAAAAGCGTCCAATCCTTAAACCCGAAGGCATCCAGCAGCGCGTCATAGTTGCAAAGGTAATCAGGGATCGACAGCTTGCTATCGGGGTCAAGCGTTGCCCAGATCAGCCCTGCGCTTTCGTAAACCGGAAAGCGAGTGAGGCAGTGGTCGCTTTTGTTGATTGAGCCAAAGTCCTGCGGGCTGGCTACGCCAATCAAATCACCATCCTGCTTAAAGGTCCAACCGTGATAGCCGCAGGTAAAACGCGCGGCATTGCCCGTGCCGCTAACAATCGGATTGCCGCGGTGGGTGCACATATTGAGAAAAGCGATTACTTCGCCGGTTTTCTGGCGCGAGAGAAAGACAGGCACGCCGCAAATGTCCATCGCTTTGAAATCGCCGGGATTGGGCAATTCGCAAGAGGGCGCCACCATCAATGGCAGGCGCTTGAAGATCTTGTTCTTCTCATCCTCAAACAATGCTGGATCGGTATAGGCGCTGGAGGGCACGCTGACGACGCTATCGGCCAGCTCCATCGTATCGGCTTCACCATGGGCGATGAGCGAGCGGGTCATTTCGATCAATTCTTGGCGGGACATTCGTATAATCCTCAAACAAACAGCGATTGAAGCCATACTCACGCTTTCGCACCCAGTTTTCAATTGGCTCTTTTGGTTAGGGCAAGAAAAAGGGCGACCCCGTAAAGAGCCGCCCCAATTCTGTCTCAAAGTGCTTTGGCTTAGAAGCGGAAGCTGACCTCGCCAGTGATTTGGCGGCCACGGTTTTGTGTGACCACAAGGTCGTCGCCAACACCAGGCTGAAGGAATGGACGTCCACCAGAGGTGTTCACCCAAATTTCGTCAGCCAGATTGGTGCCGATGATTGAGAACTTCCAATTGCCATCAGGATGGCCGATCGAGGCCCGCGCATCGAACGTCACATAGCTGTCTTGGCGAAGGTCGGTCAGCGTATCTTCATTGGTGAAGTAGCTGCCGGAATAGATCGCATTGCCGCCCAAATTGAATTCCAGGGAATCGCCGAGAGGAATTTCCCAATCAAAGGCGATGTTGCCTGAAAATTCTGGTGCCCGTGCCGCGGCGCGACCATCCAAATCTTGCCCCAGTCCGGCCACAAATGTGTCGGAGAAGCTGGCATCAAGATAAGACAAGTTGGCAGATAGATCGAGACCATCAACCGGTGTCCTCCAACCGAACTCCAGATCGACACCTTTTGATGTCACTTCACCCGCATTCAGCGTTTGGAACTGGATGTTTACAGCATCAAAGTTTTGCACCTGAAGGTCATCAAACACATAGTAATAAGCTGTCGCATTCAGAGTGATCGAACGGCCATTGAACTGCGATTTGATGCCAATCTCGCCGCCTTGCGCTGTTTCTGATTGGTATATCAACGCATCGGCAGTCGCTTGCCGCACAGCTGGATCAGGATCGTCAAAGCCGAGCAGCGATGCCGATGGCAATGCCGAGTTGTCGATGCCGCCTGATTTAAAGCCGGTCTTGTATGACGCAAAAATGTTCACATCATCGCTAACCTGGTATTTAAGCGTGGCTTCTGGCGACCAATTGCTGTCACTGAAATCGATCGGGCCTGAGAAGAAACCGCTGCTGATAAAGGCCGGTCCAGCAGACAAGAACGCATGCACAAACGGAACCGAAATGGTCTGTGTCTTACTTTCGTCAGTGTAACGAACACCGCCTGAAAGCTCCAATTGGTCGGTAATATCAAAGATACCGCTGGCGAAGAAAGATGCCGCTTCAGTTTTGGTTACGTGGATTTTGTCCCAATCATAGGTAAAGCCCGTGATCGGATCGGGTGCGACGAATGAGATGTTTACCGCTTGTTGTGCAGTATCAAACACAAATTCGCGCGACTCGTAGAACGCGCCAACCATAAAGTTGAACGGTCCGTCGAGGTCACTCGTTAGGCGCAATTCTTGGGTATATTGCTCAAGCGTGTTGCGCGGATCGGAACAACCTGTACCGGCTGGTACACCTGGGCCGAATGTGCCGACATAGGCGTAACAATCAAAGTCTGTCGCATCCAGATCGACATAACCTGTTGTCGATGACAGCAAGAACTGATCGGTCAGCTGAAAATTCAACGCCAATCGCGCAAACAGCAATTCTGTCTCAGCAAAAGGCACGCCGTTGCGTCCCTCGGCTAAAGTCGGCCCTGAGGCTGTTGGAATGCCAGGAGCCAATGCAGCAGCGGCGTCGGTTAAGAAGTATTTGCCATCGCTATCATTACAATCATTGCCTGCTGGTATGACGAGGTTGCCACCGAGCAAGAAGACCGAATCTGCAACACCATTGGGGCCGCAGTTAATGTCCGAATGCTGGATCGCGCCGTCACCCGTGTTCTTTACGTATTGAACTTTGAAGTTGGAGTCGAAGCCATCGAGTGGCTCCCAATCCAGTGTTACCCGCCCGACAAAATTGGTTTGCCCGCGGAAATCCCCAACAGCTGAGTTTGACCCTTCTTGCAGCTCAACTAGCTCGTCAATGTCGTTATATTGCGCTGCGATCCGAATGCCGAGATTGTCAGTAATCGGGCCAGAGATGTAGCTGCTGACTGTGTAGCCTTTTTCTTCAATTTCATAAGCGGCTTTCCCGCCAACTTCCCAATCTGCAGTCGGGTCAGCTGAGCGGATTGCGAACACACCGGCCGAGGCTGATTTACCAAAGAAGAGCGATTGCGGGCCCTTCAAAACGTCAATCTGTTGAGTATCGAAAAAGCCTGCTTGAACAAGGCGCATGGTCGAAACCTGTACCCCGTCAAAGTCAAATGCCACGGCGCTGTCAAAGGCTGCGGAAATGTTTGATGAACCCACACCGCGCAATGAAAGCTGACCGCCTGAACCCGAACCACCTACTTGTACGTTGAGGGTCGGTACGCGGCTGGTCACATCTGCAACTTGATCGACCGCGTATTTTTCAAGCGTATCGCCGCTAATCGCGGTCACCGTCACCGGAACCTCTTGCAGGCTTTCGTTTTGGCGGCGAGCCTGAACGATGATCACATTTTCATCGGCGCCCTCTTCTGCTTGAGGCGCCGCATCTTGCGCGTGCGCTGTGCCGGAAAATGCGGTCATGGCCACTGCGGCCGCTCCGCCCATCAGGCCGATCTTCAGCGCAGACGGATTGCGAGTGTGAGTTTTGATCATCTTGGCTCTCCCTATGTGGACCGAACTTCATTCGTGTCCGTAGTCTTAATTCCATCGGAAATGGGTCCGATTTCAATAGGTGAGTGTAGAGAGGGGAAATTTGGTCTCATCTGTCAAAAGCGATAGGCCATTTTTCCTAGTGCGGCATTTTGGCCACAATCATGGACGCTACGGAATATTGGCTTTTAAGCCGAAATTTGCGCGGTCCGGGGGTCATTGGGCCACACCCATTCATCGCCGATCACTTGCTCAACCGCCAAATGCTGCGGCACATTCTCAAGGCCAATCATTTTGTCGCAAGATTGGTGGAAGCTGTAGATGCGCGCCTCTTGGTAAGACAGTGGCACGCTTTTAAAGGCTGCAGATTGCATTGATTTTTGGATTGCCTCGCCAAATTGCGTGTCTTCCAAGATGATCGGGCTCATATCGCGGCCATTGGGTTTGCTAGCGTCAGGCACAGTCCAAAGATCGGGCGCTGGTTCATCGCCCCAGTCCAGCGCCATTGTGACAAGCTCCAGACGGGTCGTGCCGAGCCCGGCGGGCCAAAAGACCAAGGGCGGCACGAAGAAGTTCGACAATGGCGAGACCCAATTGGGAAACAAAGTATAGCTTTGCGTATGGCTGCGGCCCAGCTCACCCACGCTTTCGATAGATTGCCAGCCCGGGGGACTGTCGATGGCGCGCACATGTTCGCGGTCGGTTGATGCAGGCGGCGGGGCCAACATTCGCGCATGGCCATTGGGGTACATAGTGTTCAAATTGCGTTTGGGATCGACCAATGGTGCGACAGTGTTGGGGTGGATGAAGGGCACATGATAGACCTCCATATTGGCCTCCATTGCGACCTTCCAATTGCAATTAAGATCAAAGGAATGGCGCGCCGCCAGCTTAATCCGGTCGAATGCAAATTCTTCCCATTCATCCGCCAGCGGCCCGAGCCACTCTTTCAGGGACATGGAGCCATTGTCGAAATTAACGAAAATGACCTTGCCGAACATTTCGCATTTCACAGCGATTAGACTGCGGCAGCTCATGTCGAAATCATCGGGGAAGTCTTGGCGTTCAGGCACGCCGATTAGACTGCCATCGGTCTTATACGTCCAATTGTGATAGCCGCACATAAGGCGTGATGATTTGCCGAAATCTTCGGTCACAACCGGCGCGCCGCGGTGCCGGCACGTGTTGTAGAAAGCGCGAACCACGCCGTCCATGCCATGCACAATCACCAAGGGATCGCCCGCATTGTGCCAGCGCATATAGCAGCCGCGCTCAGGTATTTCGTCCAAATGGCCCGCGAAAAGCCAGCTCTTCTTGAAGATATGCTCTTGTTCCAGAGCGAAATACTCCGGATCTGTATAGCGAAGTGCGGGCATGTCCGGCAGTTTGGGAAAGCCCTTTGGCGGGCCTGTGCGTTGCCCTTCCCATTCCATCAATGCCTTGAGGCGCTCGACTTCCGCTGGTTCGATCATGGTTTTGTCTCCTCAGGCTAATATAGCGACCATGATCCGCCGGGCGACTGGCATTTTTCCCATCCCTTTAAGTAGTGGCGCTCAATCCGCGCGGGGATAGTCTGCACGTCAAATATAACAAAACATCCAAGCCGTAGGAGAGAGCATATGTCAGCCAAGGGAAATGGACGGGTAGAGGGCAAAATCGCATTGGTAACAGGCGGGGCAATGGGCCTTGGCAAGGCGGATTGCGAGCGTCTGGCCGCAGAGGGCGCGCATGTGATTGTGACCGACCGCGAAGCTGAACTGGCCCATAAGGTCGCCGATAGCATTGGCGGCGATGCGCTGGCGCTGGATGTGACCAGCGAGGAGCAATGGATCGAAACCATCAAAGCGGTCGAAGAACGCCACGGGCGGCTCGACATTCTAGTCAACAACGCTGGCAATGTGATCTTTGAAGATATTATCGAATGTTCGCTGTCCAATTTCCAATTGCACATGCGCATTCATGTTGAGGGCACTTTCCTTGGTTGTCAGAAAGCCATTCCATTGATGGCGAAGACGGGCGGGGGCTCTATTATTAACATGGCATCGACTGCCAGCCTGCTCGGCTATGGCAATATTCCGGCCTATACCGCGGCCAAGGGCGCGATCCGGTCGATGACCAAGAGTATCGCGATGTATTGTCAGGATGAGGACAATAAAATCCGCGTGAATGTCTTGATGCCGGGCGGGATTGAAACGCCGATGGTGATGGGTGTGTCGGGCCGTGCGGGCGAGAAGCCAATGGAGATTCCAGAAGGCGTGCTGCCGGTGGATTCGCTTGGTCATCCAACAGATGTGGCCAATACGGTATTGTTCCTCGCGAGCGATGAAGCGCGCTTTTTAACTGGCGTAGAAATCCCCGTAGATAATGGCCTGTTCGCTCGGCCCCAGCGTTAGATGCAGGCGTGACCGAAACCGTATCCGATAGCGCTCCAGCAGCGCCCAAAACAGTTCCGGAAAACGGCAATTACCGCTGGTATGTGCTTGGAATGCTGACAGTTGTGAGCATGTTCTCCATCGCCGACCGGCTGGTGTTTGCGATCCTGATTGAGGATATCAAAGCCGAATTTGATTTAAGTGATTTTCAGCTTGGGTTGATCGGGGGTCTGGCCTTTGCTGCAACTTATGTGATCGTTGGATTTCCCGCTGCGCGGCTAGCGGATAGGTCGGTGCGCAAGAACATTGTTGCTGGCGCGATTACCTTTTGGAGCGGAATGACGGCGCTGTGCGGCTTAGCCACAGGCTTTTGGACATTGTTTCTTGCACGTACCGGGGTTGGCGTGGGCGAGGGTTGTTCTGGCCCGCCATCGCAATCGCTAATCTCAGATTATTTCCCGCGCCACGAATTGGCCAAGGCCATGGGCTTTCTTACCCTAGGCGCGACCATGGGCACAGCGGGCGGATTGATCGTTGGCGGTCAGCTGAGCGAGATGTTCGGGTGGCGTTATGCCTTTGTTTTGATGGGTCTGCCGGGTATCTTAATCGGTCTCATCATGTACTTTACCGTACGCGAGCCAAAGCGCGGGCGATATGCCCCCAAAGACGCCGTGATTGAGCAGCAGCCTTTCATGGAAACCGCTCGCACATTGTTCGCCAACCGTGTCTTTATGGGTTTTGCAGCGGGCTGGGCGGTCCAGATCATGATCGGCTATGCTTTGGCGGTATGGATGGCGGCAGTGATGCTCCGCAATTTTGAGATTTCAACCGGTGATGTCGGCCTATATTTGGGCCTTGCCTTTGTTTTGGGCGGTATACCGGGCCCGATATTGGGCGGCTATATTGCGGGTTGGCTAACGCGCCGTGATGAGCGTTGGCGGGCATGGTTGCCGGGCATTGTTAGCCTTGGCTGCGTCATTCCGCTGGCCATCAGCCTGTCGTCAGGCGAGTTTTGGCCGTTTCTCATTTGGTTTGCGATTGCCTATGCGATTTATGTCGCCAGCCAAGCCCCGATCCTATCCGGTATTCAAGCATCGGTGGAGCCATCGCAGCGCGGCTTTGCTGTAGCGATTGCACTGTTCTTCAACAATCTGGTGGGCCAAGCTTTGGGCCTTGCCGCGATTGGCTGGATGAGCGACTGGCTCGCGCCTACACAAGGTTCGTCATCTTTGGCGATCGCTGTGTTCGGCGTGTGTGTTGTGTCGGGCGTTATCGCAATGGCGGTGTTCGCATGGACAGCGGCGCAAATGCGATCTTCAGGCTATCTGGCGAAAATGGCGGCTTAGAACTGCATCCTCAAAACCCAGGATGAATGGAAAGCGCCCCGCCATCCACCAGCATTTCTGCGCCCGTCATAAAGGGGCACTCGTCGCTGGCAAGAAAGGCAATTGCCGCGGCTGTTTCTGCTGGATCAGCCAGTCTGTTCATCGGCGAAGTTGCCGCCACTGCCGCTTTCAAACCGGGCGTGGCTTGCTCTGCTGCACTCAATATCCCGGTTTCCGTCGCACCTGGGATGACCGTATTGCAGCGGATGCCATTGCCTTGCTGCGCGCACCATGTGGCAATGCTTTTGCTCATGACTCGCACTGCGCCTTTGCTAGCGGAATAGCCGACATCTGTTGGAAGCGGCGCCATTGCAGTGGTCGACGCGATATTGATAATCGCGCCCCCTCCGCTTTGAGCCATCACAGGAATTGCCGCGCGGCAACCTGCCATTGTGCCCGACAAATTCACCGCGAGCACGCGGTCCCAAGTGTCGTCATCAACCTCGCCAATGCTTGAGCCAGAGACGATACCGGCATTGTTCACAAGGATGTTGAGACTACCCAAAGCGCCCAGTGCCTTGGCCACCACTTCATCCCACTGCGCGCGGTCTGACACATCTTGCGCTGTAAAATGCGCGCCGACCTCATCGCATAGCGCCTTGCCGGCCGCTGCATTGATATCAGTCCCCAGAACCTTCGCGCCATCGGCGACCAAACGCCGCACGGTGGCCGCGCCAATGCCGCTCGCGCAGCCGGTGACGATGGCGGATTTGCCTGATAAGTCGGGCATTATTCCGCTTCTTGCCAAACTGCGGCAGAAGGGCGTTTGTTGTGCAATGCGACAAAGCGCGCGAGATTATCTGTGCCATCGGGCAATTTCCAGCCCACAGTGAAGCCGAAATTGGCAAAGCAAAAGACAATCAAATCGGCGAATGTAAAGCGGCCCAATGCAAAGTGATCCTTGCTGCCGAGGGCTTCGTCGAACCAGCGCCATTTTTCATCGGATAAAGCCGCCAGCTCTGCGCCTGCCCCTTCGGACACGACCGTCATGCGAGGTTCAAACATCGGGCGGCCGCCGGTTGCGCGGAACCCCATTGTCATGGGCACAACGCATTCTTGATCGAACAGGCGCGCCCATTTGCGCACTTCAGCGCGTTCACGCGATGTCTCGCCAAACAGGTTCGGGGCTGGGTGTTCTTCCTCGATAAATTCGCAAATGGGCCAGCTTTCGGTGAGGAAAGTGCCGTCATCCAATTCCAATGCGGGCAAAGTGCCTTGCGGGTTCTTCGCATTGAACTCTGCATTCTGACGATTTTCGCCTGTGATAATATCGTAATGCACGCGGGTGAAATCTGAACCCTCGCTCAAACCTTTTTCGGTAAGGAACATCCGCACAAGGCGTGGGTTGGGGCCGAGGCTGGAATAAAGGGTCGTCATTGGATGTCTCCGCAATTGAATGAATATTGACGCGAAGATAGGCGAATTGACCGCCCCGTCACCCCTCACAATTGCGCTAGGGCGGATCGCGGCATTGGGCCTGCAAAAGCCCGCGCGATTGACGGCAGGATATGGGGCCATCATATACGATTGTATGGATCAAACTTATTCTGAGACGGGCCGAGACGCCCCCCTCCAAACGGCAGATACCCCCCAGACCTCGTCAGACCTCATAGGCCAAGACGAGGAGCTGACGCGGCTGCACCCAAACCATGTGAAGGCTTTGCGCCTATCCGCAATTATCACCAGCATCCCGTTTCTAATCGGCGCTTTGGTGGGTGAGGTGTCGGCAATATTCCCTTGGCCGGGCGTCATTCTTGGCCCGGTGGCTGTGATTGCGATGTTCGTGATCCTGCGCTTGCCCCTGCGCCGCCATATGGCGCGAGGCTATCAGATGAGCGATGACCGATTGCGCGTTGTCAGCGGCATTTGGTGGCGGTCTGACACTGTTGTGCCGTTTGGCCGCGTTCAGCATATCGATGTCGAAGCAGGGCCGATTGAACGTTATTTCGGTATTGCCACCATGACTTTGCACACTGCCGGATCGCACAATGCCTCGGTGCATTTGCCTGGTTTAGAAGAGGAACTTGCGCGTTCCATGCGCGAGGATATTCGTCAGCACATCAAACGCGACACGATGTAGTGGCCACGGCAATGAGCGACGCAATTCCCATGGGCCAGCCCAATCGCACCCAGCCGATTGGCCTACTCGTCAACGCCATTGGCATGGTGCGCTCACTCATATTCCCGATGGTGGCGGGCGCTTTCGCCTTTCGCGAAGAGCTGAGCGGTATTTGGCTGTTTATTGTTCCAGCTGCTGGCATTTTCGTCTTATCTTTCGGCTACGCCTACATTGCATGGCGCAGACGGACTTTCACCGTGGGGGAAGAAGACATTCGCGTTGAAAGCGGCGTGATCAGTCGCACGGCCGCCTCTGTGCCCTATGAGCGCATTCAAGATGTAAGCCTTGAGCAAGAATTGCTGCCGCGTCTGTTTGGGCTCGTATCGGTAAAATTTGAAACCGGCGCTGGCGGGGCTGAGGAGATCAAGCTCAAATATCTCACCGCCGCTCAAGGCGAACATTTGCGCGATGTTGTGCGCGAACAGCGCGCCGAAGAAATGGCGGCAAAAACTGGTCAAGCCATGGATGCAGATGGCGCAGAGACCGGACTGCAAACCACCGCTGAAGAACCCGCAACAGCTCTGTTCGCGATGGGGCCAGCGCGCCTTGTCACCAATGGTTTGTTCCAATTCTCGCTCGCAGTGTTTGCGGTATTGTTCGGTCTGTTGTCGCAGTTCGATAGTTTTCTGCCGTTTGACATTTGGGACAGCGATTTTTGGACCGATCGATTTTCAGGCCAAGCCGCCGAGTTTGAAGGACTGGGCCTAGGCGCACAAATCATTGGCGGGCTCAGCGCGCTGGGTACGCTTATCGTATTGGGTTTTGTGACCGGTATTGCCCAAGTGTTCGCGCGCGAATGGGGCTTTTTGCTGGAAAAGACAGCGCGCGGGTTTCGGCGTCGGCGCGGGCTCTTCACCAAGACCGATGTGGTTATGCCAACCCACCGCGTTCAAGCGGTGAAACTGGATACGCGCTGGGTCCGATACCGGTTCGGCTGGCACAGTTTGAAATTCGTTAGTCTGGCATCAGATTTTGCCGGATCGAGCCATGTGGTTGCGCCTTTTGCCAAGCGCGCAGAAATCGATCCGATCATTCGTGCCGCCGGTTTTGCACCGCCTTCTGATACGCTCGAATGGCACCGCGCCAGCGCCCGTTCCCGCTTTGATGCGGCCTTAATCGATGCATTGATATTCACCGCAATCGCTATCCCAGTGATCATTTTTGCGCCTTTGGGCTTTGTGGCCATTCCGATAGCGCTGGGCATTATTAGCGTGTTTGGTGAGCTGTATTCTTGGACATTCAAACGCCATGCGATTGAAGATGGGCATATTTTCGCCACTGAAGGCTTGTTGTCACCCACCACGCAAATCGCCTCTAAGGTGAAATTGCACTCGGTCGAAGTGTCGCAAGGACCAATTGCGCAAAGACGCGGTTATGCGACGTTGAATTTGGGGCTAGCGGGCGGTAGTTTTTCCATCACCGGGATCCCAACTAGCCGGGCTTTTGCCTTGCGCGAAGAAATTACACGCAGCATTGCCGCCACCGATTTCAGCCGGATCAATGCTGGCTAAAGCGGCTTTATTCCGCGCGCAAATCGGCCCAATCAGGGTTCTGATCAAACTTCTTAGCGACATACCAGCATTGCGGAACAATCTTGAAACCTTGCTCGCGCGCATCGGCGATGAGGCGTTTTACCAATTCGCCCGCAACCCCGCGCCCGCCAATGGCTTTTGGGACAATGGTGTGGGTAGCGATGCGGATGCCCTCTTCCCGCGTTTCCCATTCCAAATGACCTGTCACATCTTCGCCGGGCAAGGTCGCAATATATTTGCCGCCCGCCGGCAGCGCTTCATGTGTGATGGTGAGCTGGGGAGTGTCTGATGCCATTATTCATCCTCTTGCTTGCCCATGTTGCTTGCCCATGTAGCTTGCCAAGCGCGCCGCTTTGACTAGAGCGGATTGCCATGAGCGATACAAAGCCCTTCCTCTCTGACAATGCCGCAAAGGTCCACCCAAAAATATGGGAGGCTATGCGCGCAGCAGACAATGCTGATGCGCCTTATGATGGCGATGCTCTGTCGGCAGAGCTGGACGCGCGGTTCAGTGATCTGTTTGGGCGCGAATGTGCCGCGCTGTGGGTGGCGACCGGTACTGCGGCCAATTGCTTGGCCCTGGCGACCATGGTGCAGCCCCATGGCGGGGTTGTCTGCCACGAAGAAGCGCATGTCGAGATGGACGAGGGCGGCGCACCCGGCTTTTTCTTGCATGGTGCCAAACTCATGCTGGCGGGCGGTGAGAGCGCTAAGCTGACACCAGAAACGATCCGTGTATTGATCGACCCGATCCGCGATGACGTGCATCAGGTTCAAGCCCATGCAATCACGATCACGCAGGCGAGCGAATATGGCTGTGTTTATTCAGCGGGTGAACTGGCGGCGTTGAGCGAATTTGCGAAAGCTCGCGGCCTTGGCCTGCACATGGACGGCGCGCGTTTTGCCAATGCGGCGGCGCATTTGGGCGGGTCGGCCAAAGACACAGCGGGCGGCGTCGATAGTCTCGCCTTTGGCTGCATTAAGAACGGTGCGATGAGTGCGGAGGCTCTCGTTCTGTTCGATCCGGAACAAGCGGATCTAGTGAAGTATCGCCGCAAACGCGCAGGTCATTTGCAATGCAAGGGGCGTTATCTGGCGGCACAAATCCATGCGATGCTCGACGGTGATCTATGGCTCGCCAATGCGCGCGCTGCCAATGGCGCAGCGGCGGAAATTGCCAACGGATGCGGCGATCGCTTGCTGCATCCGGTACAGGCCAATGAAGTGTTTGCGAAGTTGAACGCGCATGAGCGCGAGGCATTGCGTGCCCAAGGTTTTGATTTTTACGATTGGGGCACAGATGCGGCGCGTTTTGTCGCCAGTTGGGACAGCGTTCCCGAAGACGCCTCTGCACTCGGCAAAGCGATTTCTGCACTTTGAGCTCGGCCTCAATATCAATGCTGAGCTGGCGCGTTGTCATCCCCTTTATCCTGACCGGATCGATTTGGGGGTCGACTTGGTTCGTCATAACCGGCCAGATTGATGGGGTTCCAGCGGCATGGTCGGTTTTCTACCGTTTCGCTCTGGCAACGCCTGCGCTCTTCTTAGTAGCTTATGTGATGAAACGCCGGCTGCGGCTGACGCGGAAAGAACATATGCTGGCAGCGCTCGTTGGCATCTTCCAATTTAGCGGCAATTTCCTATTCGTCTATCACGCAGAGCTCTATGTCACATCAGGCATAGTCGCGATGATGTTCGGCTTGCTGATGGTGCCCAATGCGATTTTTGGGCGCTTGTTTTTGGGCGAAAAAGTGCAGGGCGGGTTCCTGATCGGCAGCGCGATTGCGATTGTTGGTGTGTCATCGCTGCTGCTGCATGAATGGCAAGCGAACCCTGATGCGGGCGTGATTGGCGGCAATGTGGGCCTTGGTATTTTCCTCGCATTGCTGGGCATTTTGGCGGCATCTTTTGCCAATGTCGTCCAAGCCAATCCAACCGGACGTGCAGTGCCAATGGTCAGCCTGCTGGCATGGGCGATGCTCTATGGCACGTTGTTTGATCTGGGTTTTGCGTTGCTAACGGCTGGGCCGCCGCCATTCCCGACAGAGACAAATTTTTGGCTGGGGATTGTCTATCTGGCGCTGATCGGATCGGTGATCACATTTCCGCTGCACTATAATCTGGTGCGCGAGATTGGGGCAGGGCGAACGGCGTATAATTCCATCCTGACAATCTCTGTCGCTATGCTGATTTCGACTGTGTTCGAAGGGTATGAGTGGAATTGGCTAACGCTCGCCGGAATGGTTCTGGCGGTTGTGGGTATGGTCTTGGCGTTAAGAGCTAAACAAACTCGCTAAACCCTCGCGGTAGGTTGGATATTGCGGCTGCCAATTCAAAACCCGTTTAGCTTTGCCATTCGCAACGCGGCGGTTCTCTGAATAAAACCCCAGCGCCATTTTGCTAAGGTTTGCCTCTTCTAGGGATTGCAGTGGAGGCAAGGCCGCACCCGATAATCGGCAGGCCTCTTCGATCACGGCATTGCCGCTGGCGGGCAAATCATCGGCCAGATTGTAAGCGCCTGCGGGTGCCTGCAATCCGGCAATGACGCCCGATACAATATCATCGACATGGCAGCGCGAGAAAACTTGATCCGGTAGATCAATTCGCCGCGCTTTGCCTTCTTGCAGGCGGTCAAAGGCGCTGCGTCCGGGGCCATATATGCCGGGCAAACGAAACACATGCGCGCCCAATTCCACCCATTTTGCATCTGCCGCTGATCGCGCGCTGCGGCGCCCTGTGCCCGTGGGGGCGCTTTCATCCACCCATGCGCCCTGCTGGTCGCCGTAAACGCCGGTGGAGGAGAGGTAGCCATACCAAGCCTTGCCGAAATCGCGCCCAT
>CALFEA010000109.1 GCA_937950385.1 uncultured Altererythrobacter sp.
GGCGGTTCGACGGGCAAATCAGTATTGGCTTGGGCGATCACAGAATCGTCTTTGGATGTCATGAACTGGGTCTATGCTTCGCTGTTTGTACGACAATATATGGAGCGCTCGGAAGAGCCGCCGCCGGAATGCCGATCATAAAATGGATGGGCTAAGCATAGGTGGTGCACGCATAATTGCAAATCGGATGCCTAAATCAGACCCTCTTCCCGCTTTTGCGCCAATGTATCGGCATCCCAGCCAAGCACATCTGCAAAAACATCGGCATTATGCTGTCCTGGATGCGTTGGTGCCGATGTACGGAAACCGGATGCAGATTTGGAGAAACGCGGGAAAGCGTTCTGCATTTTAATTTTGCCGCGCCCCTCGGTTTCCACCTCAATGATCGCCTCTCGCGCTTTGAAATGCGGATCGTCGACCATGTCTTTCGCCGTATAAACGCGGCCCGCTGGGATCGAATGCTTGATCATCAAGGCATCAACTTTATCAATCGTCAGGGTGGCCGTCCATTCATTGATCAGATCGTCAAGCTCGGTTTGATTGCGGCCGCGCGCGAGATGCGTTTTGTAATCTTCGCTTTCAGCCAGTTCAGGCTGCTGCATTGCTTCAGCAAGGCGCGCAAAAATCGCATCATTATTGGCCCCGATCATAAATGGTCCATCCTTGCACGAATAGACGTTGGAGGGCGCGATGCCAGGCAGGATAGAACCGGAACGCTCGCGGATATGACCGGTGTAATCATATTCGGGAACCAGTCCTTCCATGACTTGCAAAACAGCCTCATATAGCGCGGTGTCGATCACCTGCCCCTCGCCCGTTTTGTCGCGGTGATGCAGCGCGGCCAGCACGCCCATCGTGCCATATGTCGCACAAAGCGTATCGCCAATCGACACGCCCATGCGCGCAGGCGGACGATCAGGATCGCCGACGATATAACGCCACCCCCCCATCGCCTCGCCAATGCCGCCGAAACCTGCCCGCGTGGAATAAGGCCCCGTCTGCCCATAACCAGACATGCGCGCGATAATCAGGCCGGGGTTGGTTTTGTGAAGTTCTTCTGGCGCAAGCCCCCATTTCTCAAGAGTACCGGGCTTGAAATTCTCAATAAGAATGTCGGCCTTTTCGATCAAAGCGCGGGCAATCGCCTGTCCGCCTTCAACGCGCAGATTGCAGGTTACAGAGCGCTTATTGCGCGCAATGACTTCCCATTGAACCTTTTCATCACCAAGGCCCCATTCGCGCATGGGATCGCCCTTGCCCGGCGCTTCAATTTTGATGACATCGGCGCCCATATCACCGAGCAATTGCCCGCAAAATGGGCCGGCCAGTAGCTGCCCCATTTCAACCACGCGCAAGCCGTCCAATGCGCCAGAATTGTGCGGAATATTCACTCGGCAGCCTCCGGCATTTCTTCTGAATGCCACACCGGCTGGATCGGCGCTGGAAGGCCAGTTTCCGCCTCGCAATTGGCCCGCAAGGTTTCAATGCCCGGACCGTAATCGAACAATTCGAGTTCGCCGCGCTCTGCAGTGATTTTGGCGCGTAAGGCGTCTGTCGCGCCCGCATCAATAACTCCCTCAGCGTCCGCCACAACGCCGTAATCCTTTGCGCCTTCGGGCGTGACGAGACCTTGGCGAATTTCGAGGCCTACTAGTTCAGGATCGCGCTGCAGAGGGTCACCCCAGCCGCCGCCGCCCCAAGTAATGAAGTGCAGCAGCTCGCCTTCTTTCACCTCAACATCTTCGATCTTATTGCCGACGATTTCCTTTGTGCCATCGAGCCGCTCCAAAATCTTGGTCGCGCGCTCGCCCGGATGGCCGCCATTCACGCCCCAAGGCGGGACGAACCAGCGGTCATCGTGAATTGCAATCGCCCCATCGGCAAGGAAGCGGTAGGTCATGTGAATACCGTTTCCGCCGCGGTGCAGGCCCGCGCCCCCGCTGTCGGGCTCGGTTGAATAGCGCTCAATCCGCAGTGGGAAATAGCGCTCCAGAAATTCGTTCGGAACATTGGTGAAGCCGGGCCAGAGTGAGTGACCGTCAGGACCATCACCCAATGGACGCCCCGGAATTCCGCCAAAGCCAATCTGGAACAATTGGAACCAGTCAGGCTTACCATCTGTGGTCTTGCCCTCTCTATTGTCCCAGCCGGAATAGAACAGATGCGGTGACGAGCTAAAGCCAGCTGCATTCAAAAATTCCGGTGTTCCTTGACCGAGCAATCCGCCCAAAATGTCGAAAATGCGGCCAAGTGCGTGGGTGCGGCCCGAAAGCGCTGCGGGGAATTGGGGTTTGAGCAAAGACCCTTCTGGAATGCGAACTTCGATCAAATCGTAGAAGCCATCATTGAACAGGATCTGCGGATCGAAAACCATGATCATGTAAATGCCGAAGAACATTTTGAACATGTTCTCATTAAGCAAGAAGTTGATCGAGGCGGCGGATTGCGGATCGGTTCCGTCAAAATCTAGGATGACCTTATCGCCCTCGCGCCACATGGTGCATTTGATTTTGTAAGGGCCAAAACCCTTACCATCATCGCACAGATAATCTTCGAAACTGACCTTGGTTTCCGCAACCGCTTGACCCAGCAGAGCTTTCATTGCGCGGTGGTTGCGAGCGAGCAATTCCTTGGTCGCCGACACATAAACATCATCGCCGAAACGGTCCGCCATTTCGACAACGCGCTTGGAGGCAACGCGGCACGATGCGATCAACGCGTTGAGATCGGCCTGACACCAATCAGGCTTGCGGGTCTGATGCATAACCAGCTTCATCAGATCGTCATTATATTCGCCCTTCTTCCAGATTTTCACTGGAGGAATGCGCACGCCTTCTTCGAAAATAGAGCTGGCATTGATGGGCATAGAACCCGGTACGCTGCCGCCAATATCGGATTGGTGACCAAACATTGCGGTGTAAGCGATCAA
>CALFEA010000110.1 GCA_937950385.1 uncultured Altererythrobacter sp.
GCCACCTCGGCCCGAAGAAAGCGAAGCACCCATGGCTTAGACCTTATCCAATTCGCGGCTTAGCCCGCCGTGGAACCGGTCGGCAAAGCGCTGCAATCGCGCTTCGAAACGGTTCACGCGGTCGCTGAATTTATTATAGGCGATCACCGCGGGGATAGCGGCAAACAAGCCAATCGCTGTGGCGAACAAGGCCTCTGAAATACCCGGTGCAACCACGGCCAACGAAGAGCTTTCCTGCGCGCCGATTTGGAAGAAGCTGTTCATAATGCCCCAGACCGTGCCGAACAATCCAACAAATGGCGCGACAGAGCCCGTGGTTGCAAGGAAGTTCAGCCGCGCGGCCAGATCATCCGCCTCTTGGGCAACGCGGCTTTCCATGGCGCCCGCCAGCCGTTGGCGCGTGCCTTCGCGGTCAATGGGTTTTAGCTTGGTTGAGCGCTTCCATTCATCCATGCCGGAGCTCGCGATCCTTGCAGCAGGATGGGCCTTGCGGCTTTCTGAATTGAGCAATTTGCCGACATCACTGGTTTTCCAGAAATCGTCCTCAAAATGGCGCGTGCCTTTTTCAATCTTGCCCATCCGCATTGAGAAGGAGACAATAATCATCCACGTCCAAACACTGGCAAGGATCAGCCCCAGCATTACCGCTTGGACAACAATATCTGCATCCAAAAACAGCTCCAGCGGATCAAGGCTAGTGGGGGCATCTGCAGCAGCTGCCGCAGCGGTCAAAAAGGAAAATGGTGACGTCATCAGGCGCTTTCTTCCAAAACAGTTTTAAAGGCAGCAATCCATTCAGGCGGTTGCCGTTTGGGTTTGCCGTTCAAAGCGATAAAGCCGACGCGCAAATTGGCGTCAGCGAGAATTTCTTGTGTATCAGTGCCAAAGCCGCGGATTGCACGCTGGGCCATCTTGCAGCTCGCCGCGCCCAGCGCCGTGCAGCGCGTTTCGATCACCACATCATCATCCAATTTCGCAGGGCGCAAATATTTCAGATTGATCTCAGCCACAGCATAGGCCCCGCCTGCGCTGTCATCATTTTCGCCCGCCTCAATCGCGGCGCGCTGATCAATCTCCAGCATTCGCAACAGATCAGAGCGAGCGCGCTCAAACCAGCGCAGATAATTGGCGTGATAGGTGATGCCCGAAAGGTCGGTATCCTCATAATAGACCCGCACGGCGTAAAGGTGCTTTTTGCCATCAAAGCATCCGCCCGGCGGCTGAGGTTGAGGATTGGGTATGGTCATCGTTAACATGCTCTAACCCAGCGTTGAATCGCTGAAAAGAGTCTATTGAGCTTGGCTGCATGAACGGCGATGAAACGAGTCTTATCTGGGGTGAAGCCCCGCCTATTTGACGAGCATTGGCCCCAAATGATGCCCGCCAAAGATATGGACATGCAAATGCGGCACTTCTTGCCCGCCATTTTTGCCGATATTGGCGAGAAGGCGGTAGCCCGGTTCGACCAGACCTTTGGCCCGCGCAACCGTACCAACTGCGCGGATAAACCCGCCGATTTCCGCATCAGACGCCTTGGCGCTGAAATCATCCCAGCTGACATATTGCCCCTTGGGGATCACCAGCGTGTGAATGTCGGCCTGCGGATTGATATCCTCAAACGCATAGGCCCATTCGTCTTCATAGACTTTGGTCGAGTGGATTTCACCGCGCAGGATTTTGGCAAAGATGTTCTGATCATCATAAGCTTGCGTTGCATCAATCGCCATTATTCGCTCCTGCTGGCTTTTTCATCGAGGCCCGAAACACCCTCGCGCCGGTCCAATTCGGCCATCACATCGCTCAAAGCCACGCCCTTATTTTGCAGCAATACCATCAGGTGAAAGATGACATCGGCGGCTTCTCCGACCAGTTCCTCTTTGCTGCCCGACAGGCTGGCGATGACGGCTTCTGTGGCTTCCTCGCCCAATTTCTGTGCAATTTTGCCCGTGCCGCTTGCGTTCAATTTGGCGACATAGGAACTGTCTGGCGAAGCACTAGCCCGCTCTGCAATCGTGGTTTCAAGGCGGGAAAGTGTATCTGACACGGCTCAAATCTCGTCTTTGCGAGGAGCCGCAGGCGACGCGGCAATCCATAAAATACCCATCCACATAGTGGTTCGCCTCGGTATTTGGATTGCTTCGCTACGCTCGCAATGACGAAGTATCAAGCGTTAGACGCTTCGCGCTGGCAATCCAGCAGCCCTAAGCGCATCATGCGCCTCGGCGATGGAATAGGTTCCAAAGTGAAAAATGCTCGCGGCCAAAACCGCGCTGGCGTGGCCGTGGGTTACCCCTTCGACCAGATGATCGAGCGTGCCCACCCCGCCGCTGGCGACAACCGGCACGCTGACCGCATCTGCGATCGTGCGGGTCAATTCGAGGTCATATCCGCCTTTCGTTCCGTCGCCATCCATGCTGGTGACCAGCAATTCGCCCGCGCCCAGATCGGCCACTTGCTTGGCGTAGTCGACTGCATTGATGCCGGTCCCTTTGCGCCCGCCATGGGTGAAAATCTCCCATTGCGGCACGGCTTCTCCGATGGGCAAGATGACGCGCCGCGCATCCACGCTGGCCACCACGCATTGGCTGCCAAATTTCGCTGCAATCTCAGCCACCAATTCGGGCCGAGCCACGGCGGCGGAATTGATCGCAACTTTGTCTGCGCCTGCTAATAGCAACGCCCGCGCATCCTCGACGCTGCGCACACCGCCGCCCACGGTTAGGGGCATAAAGCACACTTCTGCCGTGCGTTTGACTATATCAAGCAAGGTCCCGCGCCCTTCGTGTGTGGCGGAAATATCGAGGAAACACAGCTCATCCGCCCCCGCCGCATCATAGGCGCGCGCTTGCTCCACCGGATCGCCCGCATCGACCAAATCAACGAAGTTCACGCCTTTAACAACGCGGCCATCAGCCACATCGAGGCAGGGTATGACGCGGATGCGGACGGTCATGGTTCTTGGCCCTTATCATCAGGAGGCAGCTCAAACGTAACAGTGAGCTCACACTCCGCAAAAATGCATTCTGGGTTCTCAAAAATATGGCTAGCAACGAAAATCAAAGGCCAGCCAGCGCTCAAAAGAAAGGCGCAAATCAAACCCACGGCCTTCCCTCGCCGCCCAAATTTCGCAGGCACGAATTTGAATGCCAAAAGTGCAAAAACAAGAAACAGCACAGCATTTGCAAGCGCAAGTTCAATCATTCCCGCGGACAGCAACAAGCCAGCGCCGAAGGTACCGGCGAGCAATAGGCCGCCTAGCAAGCGCACTAGCTTCTAGCTCCCACAGCAATCGCTGCCGCCAGATCGAGCTTGCCCTCGTATAAAGCGCGGCCAGTAATCACGCCTTCGATCCCGTCCTTGGCGTGCAGGGACAGGACATGAATATCATCAATGCCCTTCACCCCGCCGCTGGCGATCACGGGAATGTCGACTTGACGGGCCAGCTCCAATGTTGCGTCAATGTTGGCGCCTTTGAGCAGGCCATCGCGGCCAATATCGGTGAACAGCAATGACGCAACGCCCGCATCCTCAAACCGGCGGGCAAGGTCCACCACGGGCACATCGGACAATTCCGCCCAGCCCTCGGTTGCGACCATGCCGTCTTTTGCGTCCACGGCGACGACGATGCCGCCTTCCCATTCTTTCGCCATGTCTTTCACGAATTCAGGGTTTTTGAGAGCGGCGCTACCCATCACAACGCGCGAAACGCCCAGATTGAACCAGCCCTCAACCCCTGCCGCATCGCGGATACCCCCGCCCAATTGCACATGGCCGGGGAAGGCTTTGATGATCGCCTCAACCGCCTCGCGGTTTTCGGTTTTGCCGGCGAAACTTCCGTCCAAATCGACGACATGCAGAAACTCAGCACCCGCCTCTGCAAACAGCATGGCCTGTGCGGCGGGATTATCGCCATAGACAGTAGCGCGGTCCATATCGCCTTCGGACAGGCGCACGACTTCGCCGGATTTCAGGTCGATGGCGGGAAAGATAATCATGGGTTTTGTGTCCTAAGTGCCGCGCGGGCTGGCATGGTTTCGCGAAACATTACGGCTTCCACTCCAAGAAACGGGTTAGCATATCGAGCCCATATTGCTGGCTCTTTTCCGGATGAAATTGCACGCCGAGAATATTGTCCCGCGCAACCGCCGCGACCAGCCCGCCGCCGTGATCTGTCAGTGCGGCAATATCCTCCGGGTTCTCCGCTGCGAAATGATAGGAATGGAGGAAATAGGCCTCGCCTTCTTCCAGCACGGGGTGGTCCTTTGCATGCGCCATAAGAGCGGCATCGTTCCAGCCCATATGCGGGATTTTGATCGCCGGATCGCTCGGCTCAATCAGCCGCACTTCGCCATCAATCCAGCCCAGCCCAGCGGTCTCGCCATGCTCTAAACCGCACCTCGCCAGCAATTGCATGCCGACACAAATGCCAAGAAATGGCGCGCCACCAACATGCACGCGTTCAGCCATCGCCTCGGCCATGCCAGGGATCGCGCGAAGGCCCTGCGCGCACGCCTTGAAGCTTCCCACACCGGGCAAGACGATCCGGTCCGCTGCCCGCACTGTGTTCGCATCCGCCGTCACTTCGACATCCGCGCCGACAGCCTTCAGCGCATTGTGCACCGAGTGCAGATTGCCCGCGCCGTAATCAATCAGGATTGTCTTGTTAGACATTTGCGATGGCCAATGCACAGCACCAGCCCGCGCCCTCCACCCTTCCACCCGGATGGTATCCGAAAATATTCCGGGAGGAAGGGTGGAGGGCGCGGGCGGCTACGGTAACGCCCAAACAAATAAACTCACCCACCAAGCTGCCCCTTGGTGCTCGGAATAGCGCCGCCTTTGCGCGGATCGTTTTCAACCGCGACCCGCATAGCGCGGGCAAAGCCTTTATACAGCGCCTCGCAAATGTGGTGATTATTGGTGCCGTAGAGCAGCTCCATATGCAGCGTAATGCCGGCTGTTTGCGACACAGAATGGAACCAGTGCTCGATCAGCTCAGTGTCCCATTCGCCCAGCTTTTCCTGCGTAAAACCCGCCTTCCACACAAAATAGGGCCGCCCCGAAATATCGAGCGACACCCGCGCCAAAGTCTCGTCCATCGGCGAATAGGCGCTGCCATAGCGGCCAATCCCCGCCTTATCGCCCAGCGCCTGGGTGATCGCTTGGCCCAGTGCCAGCGCGCTGTCTTCGGTGGTGTGGTGCTGATCCACATGCAGATCGCCCACCACGTTCATCGTCACATCAATCAGCGAATGGCGCGAAAACTGCTCCACCATATGGTCGAGAAAACCGATGCCGGTCGACACCTCATATTGACCGCTCCCATCCAGATCGACAGTGACGTCGATGGAGGTTTCGGCGGTTTTGCGGGCAATCGTTGCTGTTCGAGTGTTGGTCATAGCTTTCACGCTATAAATGCTCATCCAAACCGCGCAAGCATGGCTTTCAAGGCAGGCGAAAAGGTAAAGTTTGCCCCAGATACCGAGCGCCCGCATCTTGACCCGTGCCAATCGGATTGCCACCTACGATGCATGAGTGACCAGACCCCCGATAGCCTCATCCCCTATGACGAGATTGTGCAAGAAGCCTTGCGCGCCGTCGTTGGCCGAGTGCTTGGCGAAATTCAATCCGGCGGCAGCGAACTGCCCGGAGCCCACCATTTCTACATCACCTTCAAAACGGGCGCGCCGGGTGTTTCGATCCCGCCGCATTTGCACGAACGCTTCCCCGATGAAATGACGATCGTGCTGCAGAACAAGTTTTGGGATTTAGAAGTGCGCGAGGACGGCTTTGGCGTCGGTCTCAGCTTCAACCAAATCCCCTCCAAGCTCGACATCCCCTTTGCCGCAATCACAGCCTTTGTCGATCCAGCAGTCGACTTCGGTCTGCAGTTCCAAACAGCTGACGAAGACACTCCTGCTGAAGAACATGATGCCGCTGAAAATGATGGAAACGCGGAAATCACCGAGGAAGCACTAACCGATGCGGGCGCCGATGATGGCTCCAATGTGGTTGAAGTGGATTTCGGCAAGAAGAAATAGGCGCACGTATTTCCAGCAATAAACCTGCGCATTTGTGCCGCTGTTTGCCCCGCACCACTTGATTTTGTGAGCACCTTTGCGCCAACAACGCGCATGGCTGATCAATCAACTCCACTCAATCGTCCCGATCTTGTGCGAAGGGGGCTATTGTTCATCCTCTCCTCGCCATCGGGCGCAGGCAAGACCACGATCTCGCGCAAATTGCTGGAGGCGGATGAGCAGATCAAGCTGTCTGTCTCTGCTACCACTCGCCCCCCGCGCGAAGGCGAAGTGGATGGCCTGCATTATCAATTCGTCTCCGATGATGATTTCGACCGGATGGTGGATGAAGACGACTTTTACGAATGGGCGCATGTCTTCGACAATCGTTACGGCACGCCCAAGGGCGCCATCCGCGAAGCCTTGAAAGAGGGCGAGGATTTCCTGTTCGACATTGATTGGCAAGGTACACAGCAGCTAAAGCAAAAGGATGATCAGGACGTTGTCACCGTCTTCATCCTGCCGCCCAGCCTCGCTGAATTGCGCAGCCGCCTAGAAGGCCGCGCCACCGATAGCGGCGATGTGATCGACGGCCGCATGGCCCGCGCCCGCGATGAAATCAGCCATTGGGCCGAATATGACTATGTCGTCGTCAATGATGACGTTGATCAATGCTTCGAAAAGGTCCGCGAGATCCTGCACGCAGAACGCATGCGCCGCACCAGGCAGACGGGCCTTATTCCGTTCGTGCGCGAATTGATGGAATGATTGGAACAAACGGCAGCTAACGGCTTAGCTCGGGGTAATATTCAATGGCTGAATTTGGGGTGGGAAGCTGAAATAAGAGTGATGTGCAGAATGTATTCATGATCATCCGCTACTTTCGATTATGAAAGAGCATTCAATTCTAGGGCGGCAAATGAAGTATCGTATATTGAAACCGGCCTTAGTCCTTTTTGCAGCCGCGTTTCTCGGCCCGTCGTTAAAAGCTCAAGTGGCAGAGCCCGCCGCGCAATACCGCTGCGCCAACGGGATGATATTGCAGGCAAATCACGTCAAAGACGGCGAGCAGCAAAGTTTGAACCTTAAATTCTTGGTACGAATTGCAAGGCAAGATGAAGCCATGAACCGGCTGGATTTGCCGCTCGTCAATGGATCGGAATATTCGAAACGCTTTGCCACTGAAAATGCCGAATTTTTACTAAGGCGCACCCGCGCAGAATTTCGATCAGACGGCACCGAAGATCACGCCGAAATTCCGAAAACGCGCTGCTGGGCAATTGATGTCAATTCTGAAAATCCAGTGATGAAAGCCACCCAAACCGGCAAATATTTCGTCTACCCTCCAGAGCTTTACGACTCGCCCGAACATTCACCCGATTGGGCGCGATATCTGCCGGCGGAAAGCATTTGTTTTCTCAGCACTGAGGGCGTTTCCTATGCTTTTGCAAAAGGATCCCGCCCTTCCCAAGCAATCGCCTTTCATAGCAATGGTGAGTGGGAAATTCTGCGGGTGGATGCTGGCGAAGTGCGCGGGGCTGAAAGCCAATTTGTGGCCCGCGAGCAAGGTGATGAACGCAACGACAACAAAATTGTCCTGCACTTCTCTTCTGATCTGCGCGACGAGCCAAAGGCTTCAGATGATGCAGCGATCCTGACCAAAATGAGCAGATTCACTGATCCTAATGAAAGTGCAGAATGTGCGGCAGGGCCCAATTTGGTCTATTATGCCATTTTTGAAGATAATTCTGTGGCGATTGCATTGGACGATGGTGAATTGACCCTCAAGCTGTTCGGCCATTCGGAAACCGACAAACCAGAGGAAATGCGCAGGGGCTATCTCTCAAAAGAAGGTGATCTGAACATCTTCAACTTTTTCTCAGCGGGCAACCGGATCCGCGTGTTCGCCGATGATGAGGGTCGGTTTATGGGGCATTCCATTTCCATTGAACGCGCTAACGGCAGGGGCTTTACCGCTATCCCTAAAGCCTATTTTTCCACAGCTCCGGGCTCCGTATGGAAGGCTGAAAACCAATTGTCCTATGCGACTGCCGATTGGATTGAATCACTTTTGGCTTGCAACTATTTCGCTACCAAAGAGCCATATGATCAAGCAGAAAAAAAGCTGTTCGCGAACAAATTTGTAGAGTTTGAATGCGCCAAAATCCGCGATCGATTTAAAGGAGAATACCGAAAGTCTGGCAGGGGAAGCCCTTTCCGCAATTGGCTTAAACTTAATCGGCCAGATTGGCCTTAGGTGTTACGTCCGCAAATGGGTCGTAAGCCGAATGTCAGCTTTCGC
>CALFEA010000111.1 GCA_937950385.1 uncultured Altererythrobacter sp.
CGCCTGATGTTTCTAATCCATGCTTGATTATACCAAATGATGTTTGTGTCGAAGAAGGGATTTATGTTTTTACGTTGACAGTAGCGGTCGCAAATTTAAATCTGAGCCGCAAAAGCCCCGTTGGCGTGGTGCGGATCGAGAGAAGGGAAACGACGCAATAGCCAAAGGTTAGCCACAGCAAATCTTCTGGCAGCGGCAGCCAAAATGTCGCCGTCCACGTCAGCACAGCGGCCAAAACAGTCCCGCCGAGGATGGAAAGAATATCAAGCGCAATCGCAAATCCGGTCGCCTGTGCGGGGCCTTCCTTTTCAGCGCCCCAGCGCCCGACAAATTGCCATGTCTGGAAATTGGCAATGCCCGTTACGGTTTGACCCAATGCGACAATAATCGCGAAATAGCCAAATCCGTCGAGACCCAATGCGCGTGTCGCAAGCGCGAGATAGACTAGGCTGAGCACCGCGTTAAATCCGCGTCCGCCAAGGAGCCATCCGATATTGCGGAAGAGCCTGCTCATCTGTCTCGCGGGCAAACGGCCAATTAGGCCGCGCCGCCACCTAATGGTTGCGGGATTGGAGCAGCGCGTTTGGCCAGTAAACGCTCGGTCACATCAAAGGTGCGGACATTATCGACATCGATTGCAAATTCGCCATTGGACATGACAATCGGGACCATTTTAAATCCGAAACGCTTGGATACTTGCGCAAAAATGCTCTCTTTCGTGCCCCAGCCCATGTAAAAACGAATGAGGTTGAAGACACCAAAGGCTTTGGCGATGCGGGCTGGAAATTTGGCAAATTGCCCGCCTTCACGCATGATTTCCGCCGCGCCCAAAGCTTCTGCGCTGCCGATCCAATAGGTGTTGCAATTGGAATAGCCGCCATCGGTGAATTCGTAGAATTTCTTCTGACCCACCGGATCGGCCGCGGTCACATCTTGCTTGCGGGCCAGCGCGGCAGCTGCGCCTGCTTCTGCTTCCAGAGCTTTGCCAATAAATTCGGCGTAACCCTCTGCGGTCACAAGGCAATTGTCTGCCGTTGTAATCAACATTGGAAAAGCCGCAGCCTCTGCGCCTGAAAAAACGCTGTCGACAATATTGAATTTGCCTTCATGAAAAGTCAGGCGGCCTTCTTCCAACAGCGGTTTGACGCTGGGAAGGGCGGCAATTTCATCATGTTCATGCGCGACAATACGAATAGCGCCAACTTTCTCGCAAGCCGCCACAGCGCGCACCACATGCTCGATCATTGGCACGCCAGCGACCGGAGCGACGCATTTTTGCGTGACATTGGCACGGGCCGCCAAGGGGTCCAAGACACCGGAGCGCTTCCCCGCCATAATTAGAGCTGTGACTTTCATATATTCGCTCACCTAGCCAGCTGTGCAATTTTCGCAAGTGCAGCGGTAAGCTTGTCAGGATGAATAGAGCCCTGCAAAAGGCGGCCCATGCGGATTATATTTAGCCGAAAAGGGTTTGATAGTGCGGCTGGCGGCGGGGCTTCGCCGATTGTGGATGGCCGCGCGTGCAGTCTGCCGATCCCTTCTGGCGGCTATTCTAACACCAATTATGGCGATTTGGGCTTGGGGGAAGCGGCAGCAAAGGCAAGCCGGGGCAAATTGGGCGCAAGTGATATGTGCCACCATGATCCGATGTTTGTTGAAGATGATGTCTGCCTGTTCGGACAAGTCGGCGCGGCGCAAACCCATTTGGAGCGGCAAGGGGTTGGCGAGGGGGATGTGTTCCTATTCTTTGGGCTCTTCCGCGATGAATATACGGCCGAACTGCACCACCGGATTTTCGGATATATGCTTGTGGAGACTACCGTGCCGCTGGTGTACGGCGCGCCGGAATGGCTCACCGATTTGGACCATCCCCATGCGCTCGGCATGCATGGTAAGAACGATGTGATTTATATCGGTGAGGGACGTAATAATGCGCCTGCGTCAGATGCCCTGCGTCTAACAGTTCCCAAAGGTCCGCCGAGCCTGTGGAACCGGCCAGCTTGGCTCAAACGCGGCGGACTTTCCTATCACGACCGCGGCAGCCGGTGGATTAGGGGCGGACGTTTGCAAAGCGTCGCACGAGGTCAAGAATTCGTCGCCGACATTGGCCGCAGGCAAGAGCCGCGCGCATGGTTGGAGATGATCTTGCGCGCAATCAAAGGCCTGTAACCAATGCGGTTTTGCCCGCGAATGAGAGGATATGAGTAAAGATTCCGAGCACCTGCCCAAGCTTTTAATGGTCTACAACGCTGAGGGCGGCATGGTGAATGCTGTGCTGCACGGCGTGCACAAGGTGCTGCGGCCATCGACTTATCCATGCTCGCTTTGCGCTTTGACCTTTGGGCTCGTGTCGATGCATGGGGAATGGCGGCGCTTTTTGGACGGTTTGCCAGTGGAGCCGGTGTTCCATCATAGTGATGATTTTGCGGCTGCTTATCCGGCTGCAGACCACGCTTTGCCAGCGATCCTATTGCGGCAAAATGGCGATGGGCCAGAGCTTTTGATTTCTGCTGAGCAAATGGATGCTCTGCCAAATTTGGCTGCATTAAAAGCGTTGGTGCGTGAAAGTTTGGCGCAAAAACTAGGCTCGAAAGTTCTGCCTGTTTGAACGAGCAAAGCCTATTCGCTGAGTAGAGCTTCCGCTTCAATCTCAACCTTCCATTCTGCGCGGCATAGCCATGCTGCACCCACCATAGTTGCCGCCGGTTTCGCAGCGCCAAAATAGCGGGCATGGACCGCGCCGACGGCATCTTGATCAGCCGGATCGGTGAGGAACATGCGGGTGCGGATGACGTCATTTGCATCGCCGCCAAGCTCTTCAATTGCGGCGACAATCAGCGCGCAGCAACGCTCCGCCTGCGCTGCTGCATTTCCCGGAGTAGTTGAACCATCGGCTGCGACCGGCCCCGTTCCTGCAACGATAATCCTATTGCCGTCGCGCACAGCTCTGGCGAAGCCGAATTGTATCTCATAAGGCGAGCCAGAAGTCGCGCGCTGGCGATTATTGTTTGGCGAAGTCATGCTGGGCAACGTTTGCGCGGCATTGCGTCATAGGCCTGTTCGCCCGGGCCATCCGAGGGTGTCAAAATATCGCCGTCATTTGACAAAGCGAGGCGCATAATATTGGTCCAAACTTCGCCTTCACCTTCCATTGCAAGGGTGACATCTAGGCTCATCTCGTCTTTGGCCTCGATTGACCTCACTTTGCCTAAGCTTTCGTAGAAGATGATTTGGCCCGCTGATATTTCCATCCGAAGATCACTTTCACGGGCGCAAGTGCCTTCGATATTATCCCATGTTCCGTGAAATGCGGCAGGGATAAGGTTTGGTGCAATTTTGTCAGCAAGTGCTTTTGTTGCCAAGGGGTTTTCCGGTTCAGCGGCAACGGGGTCTTCGTCCTGCTTACTTGGCTGTTCAACTGGCTTTGTCGCAGTTTCGCTCGCCTCTTGCTCAGCCGCGGCTCCTCCTGAGGGGCCAACATCGCTCTGTCCGCAAGCCGCCAGTATCAGCGCTAAGCTTGCTGCAAATCCTGCTATGCGTGTCATGTATTTCCGCCTCTATTCTGCGCGGTGCTTGCCCGCTCTATCAACTCAACCGGGGCCAATGCGCCATCTGCGCTATCTTCTTCATCTTCGCTGCCCAAAACCTGCGCGACAAGCAGCCGTCCAGCTTCTTCCAGATCGGGTTTCACTGTGGTCAATGGCGGGTTCGAATGCTGTGTTTCTGCGATCCCATCATAGCCGATAATGCCAACTTTGCCCGGCACAATTGCCCCGCGCGATTGCAATGCTTCAAGCGCGCCCAAAGCGATAAAGTCGCAGGCGGCAAAAATCGCATCATAATCGGTCCCGTTCGCCTCAAGCAGCGCAATAGCCTCGCGTCCTTGTTCAATTCGGTTGGCCGCTTGCATATCGCGCATAATGATTGCTTTCCCGCCCAGTTCTTCAATCGCCTCGGCAAAGCCCTTATAGCGTTCATCAAACTGGCGCTGCGCGCTATCTATGGGGCCAAGGAACACCGGTTTGCGGTAGCCAGCATGCCACAAATGCTGCGCTGCTAGCCTGCCACCGGCCGCATTGTCAGAGCGCACAGAGCGCACCTCATCATAAGGCAGGCCCCAGCAAATCGCGCGGGTATCCTCATGCAGCACTTTGCGAAAATGTTCCCAGCCCTCGTGGTTTTGGGTTGTGCCCAATACGATGAGCGCATCGGCATCGCGTTGCTCGACATAGCGCCCATAAAATTCGCTTTCGCTGGCCTGGAAGGAAACCAATGTTTCATAGCCTCTGTCAGAGGCCGCGCGGCATACAGAACCAAGGAGGACGTAGGCAAAGGGATTGACTTCACGTGCACCATCGGCGGCTCGCGTAATAACAACCACTGCAACCACGCCTGTTGTTGCGCTGCGTAGGCGTGAGGCGCGTTTGTCGGGAAGATAGTCAAGCGCGCGCGCAGCCTCCAGCACACGGTTGCGAGTGGCGTCAGAAATGCGGGTTGAGCCAGTCATTACGCGGCTGACGGTCGACTGGCTGACGCCAGCCTTTTCTGCGACATCCCATGCCGTGCTTTTACGGTGCGGCTGATCCATGATTACAATTGTCCCCTTGGGATGTGTTTGTGCATAATATGCACGAACTTGCAAGGCTGGCGAGCGGAGTGTTTCGTGCTAGGGCTGATCAAAATAGCGTTTGGGAGAGCGAAATTATGAAAGCATTGGTGTTCAACGGGCCGCGCGATATTCGCTATGAAAGCTATGATGATCCAAAGCTTGAGGTCGCCAACGGCGTGATCTTAAAGGTCGAGAAATGCTCGATCTGCGGCTCAGACCTTCACATGTATCACGGCGATAATATTGGTTCGGCGGATTACGGCGCAGGCGTTGAGAAGTTTTGCGTCGGCCATGAATTTATCGGCGAAGTGGTGGAAGTCGGCGCCAATGCGCATGGCTTCAAAACTG